>JBJHAY010000367.1:0-3334 GCA_050485205.1 Gammaproteobacteria bacterium | reverse complement strand
CCCCCGGTGCCCGCTTTTTATACCCGCCCGGCCAGCATTGAAGACCTGGTGCGGCAATCCGTGGGGCGCGCTCTCGACCTGTTCAACCTGGACACAGGCCTGGTCACCCGCTGGGGCGAAGACCTCGACACCAAACCCCCAGGCCCCGAAAACAACTCCCTGTAGGAGCGAGCCCTGCTCGTGACAAGACCCCGTCACCTGTAGCAGCCTGCCCTGCGGAAGTGCACCATGCAGGAGTGAGTCCAGCCCGCGACAAGACTCCGTCGCCTGCTGGACAGGCTCCTTCATGGCATGGAATTGTTGCCATTGGTCTTGGGTTCTGGTATAAAACGCAGCTCTTTTTGAACAGCATCCGCGACCACCCCCTGATCCCGCCGCCACCCCGGCCCGGAGCAGAGCAAGCAAGGCCCGGTCGCCACGTAGGAATCGAGGCAATCCAATGTCCAGAGTATGCATGGTAACCGGCAAGAGACCGATGACAGGCAACAACGTCTCTCACGCCAAGAACAGAACCCGTCGCCGGTTCACCCCCAATCTCCACACCCATCGTTTCTGGGTGGAGAGCGAAAAGCGCTTCGTCAAGTTGCGCCTTTCCAGCAAGGGCATGAGAGTGATCGACAAGAACGGCATCGAGCAGGTGCTGAGCGACATGCGCGCCAACGGCGTGAAGATCTAAGAGGAGTCAGGTCATGCGTGACAAGATCAGATTGATATCCAGCGCCGGCACCGGCCACTTCTACACCACTGACAAGAACAAGAAGAACACCCCGGACAAGATGGAGATCAAGAAGTACGATCCCGTCGTCCGCAAGCACGTGGTCTACAAGGAAGGCAAGATCAAGTAACACAGGTATCAGCCAGGCTACCATTGGCCTTGGCTGAAACCACCAAAAGAGCCGCATGCCGTTCTGGGTGCGGCTCTTTTTGTTTCCGCCTTTGCGCCCATCTCATGATGGGACGAATGCCGGTCGCCTGCAAGGCAGGCTCCTACATCAGGCCACGTTCGGCCATCGATACGACTTCGGACTCTCCCACCACCAGGTGGTCAAGGGTGCGGATGTCCACCAGCTCCAGCGCCGTGCGCAGACGGCGGGTAATACCGATGTCGGCCTGACTCGGCTCCGCCACGCCAGAGGGATGGTTGTGGGCAAAGATGAGCGCCGCAGCATTGTGGAACAGGGCACGCTTCAGCACTTCCCTGGGATGCACCATGGCGCCATCGATGGTGCCCTGAAACAGTTCCTCCTGGGCAATCACCCGGTGTTGGTTATCCAGGAACAGGCACAGGAATACTTCGCGGTCGTAAGGCCGCAGGCGCGCCTTCACATAGTGACGGGTGATTTCCGAGCTGGTCAACACATCCTCCCGCACCATGCTTTCCATCAGGTTGCGCTGGGCCAGTTCCAGCACTGCCTGTAACTGGGCATACTTGCTCAGGCCCAGGCCACGTCCCTCGCAGAAGCGCTCCGGGCTTGCCGCCAGAATACCTCGCAAACCGCCAAAGGTCTTCAACAGGTGCCGGGCCACATCGAGGGCGGAGGCGCCCTTGACGCCGGTGCGCAGAAAGATCGCCAATAATTCAGCGTCAGACAGGCGCGAGGCACCATGCCGCAAGAGTTTTTCCCGGGGTCTTTCCGCTTCCGGCCATTGATTGATGGTCATGTCGTCCCTCCCTGGATGTTGCCCGCGTCATCAATATAGCGCGGTTTCACGATAATGCCGCGATTCCTCGCACTTCCTGACCTGGAACCTGCTCGTAACAGAATATTGGCGCGGCACCTGCTGTCGAGAGAACACCCCTCGGCAAGCTCTGGCGTCATACCGGAGCCACAAGCTTCCCTGGACTGTTCACCCCAGGCGGATATTGATAGTCTTACCCAGGAAAATTCATGGTTCTTGATTGATAAGCTTTCCCTGACAGGACAGCGGGAGTCCCAGGACGTGTCCAATACTAGTTACAGTCTCCATAACAAGCGCATCATCCTTGGTATTACCGGAGGCATTGCTGCCTACAAGAGTGCCGAGCTGTGCCGCATGCTGATCAAGGCCGGTGCCGACGTGCGCGTGGTCATGACCCGTGGCGCCATGGAATTCATTGCTCCTCTCACCATGCAGGCCCTGTCCGGGCATCGGGTCCATACCGAGTTGCTGGACGAGGAAAGCGAACTCGGCATGAGCCACATCGAACTGGCCCGCTGGGCCGATCTGGTGTTGGTGGCTCCGGCCAGCGCCGACTTCCTGGCGCGCCTGACCCAGGGCCGCGCCGACGATCTGCTGACCACTGTCTGCATCGCCACCCGGGCTCCGCTGACGGTGGCGCCCGCCATGAATCAGGCCATGTGGCTCAACAGTCACACCACCGCCAATATCGACTCCCTGGCCCAACATGGCGTCCATGTGATGGGACCAGCCGAAGGTGAACAGGCCTGTGGTGAAGTGGGACCAGGCAGAATGCTCGAACCAGAGGAACTCCTGGCCCAGGCCGCCGCCCTGTTTGAGACCGGTGCGCTGGCAGGCCTCCATGTCCTCATCACCGCCGGCCCCACCGTGGAGCCCATCGATCCGGTGCGCTTCATCAGCAACCGCAGCTCGGGCAAGATGGGTTATGCCCTGGCCGAGGCAGCAGTGGAAGCCGGCGCCAAGGTCACCCTGGTCAGTGGCCCCGTGACATTGCCCACCCCGGACAGGGTGGAGCTGGTTTCGGTACAGACCGCCGAGGAAATGCTGCAAGCCTGCCTCCATCACAAAGCCGATATCTTCATCAGCGTGGCTGCCGTGGCCGACTATCGGCCCGTGGAGGCCGAGCGCCACAAAATCAAGAAAACCGATGACACGCTCACAATCACCCTGGTGCGCAATCCCGACATTCTGGCCACCATCTCCAAGCAGGCAGAACGCCCTTTTTGCGTTGGCTTCGCCGCGGAAACCGAAAACCTGGAAGACAATGCCCGGGCCAAACTGGAAGCAAAGCAGCTCGACCTGATCCTGGCCAACCATGCCACTGACACCTTCGGCCAGGACATGGCCGCTCTCACCGCCTACTGGCCTGGTGGCAGTAACAGCCTGGGTAGCGCCAGCAAGACCCAGCATGCCCGCGCCATCATCGATTTGATCGCCAGGCGCCGGACACCCACGCATGGCTGAAAACACCGGTATCTCTCCCGCCATCTTCCGCGCCTATGACATTCGCGGCATCGTTGGGGAAGGGCTGGACCCCCACGCCATGACGCTGATCGGCCATGCCATCGGCAGTGAGGCATTGGACCGCGGCCTCACTTCGCTGGTGGCGGCAGCCGACGCCAGACATTCCAGTCCCTCCCTGTCGGCGGCACTG
>JBJHAY010000366.1:0-3395 GCA_050485205.1 Gammaproteobacteria bacterium | reverse complement strand
GCTCGGATGAGCGGGAAACAGCCCCCGTCGAAGGCACACGCTTTACGTTTTTCGCCGAATCCGGAGCCTACCTTTCCAATGTCAAGGTCTCGATTCGAGACGAGGATCAGCAGGAACTACTCAACATCACCAGCGGACCTTGGTTGGTGGTTAATTTACCTCCAGCCCGCTACTGGGTGATAGCGGAAGTGGAAGGGAGGGGCGGCCAGAGCGTGCTGATCAACCTCAATTCAGGGCAAAGAGAATTTGGCCTCATGTTCCCTGGGGACAACTAGCGAACCTTTCGCACAAGCCAACCGCCTGCCGCCTCAGTTGACCTCCACATTTCCATCCGGCCAAATGAAGCCGATGCCGCGATGACTTTCAGCCTGCTCTGCCGTGACCTCCTCCGCATAGCACAACATCTGCACGGTTGACTGGTGCGCCAACAGAGAGCACGGCGCGCCTTCGAGACTACCTTCGATACGAATGCCATCAAAGCTCACTTGTGCCAATGAATGGACGTGGATCTGGATGCCGCCATGCAAGAGCGCGATCACGGCCGGCCTGAATTCTGGCGGCAACTGCTGTCTCCATGCCTGGACTTCCTCGGAAAGAGACTTGAGGAAAACCCCCGCACTCCTGTATTCATTCAATTGCTCTCCACTACAGGCTGGCGGCAAAGGGCACATGATTTCGTTGGTAGCGGCTGGCGGGATAAAGTCAGGCACCCGTGCCAAGCTCTTGTGCAGATGCTCCAGCAGGCCAGGCTCAGTCCCAGTATTAACCTTACTCAGCACCGCAACAGTGTCACTGTTTTCTTGCTTTGCCACTACTTTCATTCCTCCCTTCACGTATTATATTGAGCGCAATCTGGGCCAGGACCGATCACTTGCCAAGACCATCAACTACCTGGAAGAGAGCGCCAACAATCGGGCTCTATAGTCACCCAGGCGCTCTCGGAGCATGGCAGCATTCTGCGATCCCATCCGCAACAACAGCTTTTCCACGTCACTGAGTGACTCAAGTCTTTCATCTTCATACAGGTACTGAACCGAGGGCTGCACCAGGATAAAAGGGCCTTCCTCCCTGGGCGCAGCCAGGACATTGTCAATTGCTCGTATCAACACATCGTTGAAATCCACGCCACGATATCCAATCTCGTCCATCGCCTGCTGAAACAACGGATAAAGAGCCTGATAGAGTGTCATGCCCTGGACAGGGCTCACAGCCAACAGGGCATTGACGATTGGATCAAAACGCTGATGAGAGGCCACTTCCATGACAAACCTCTCATCATCCAACCGTCTTGCCCGCAAGCCTTCCTGGGGTTCCTCAAGTGGCCAATCTCCCATGGGTAAAATCCCCCTGCTTACATTTTCCACCAGTACCACGAACTTCCTGATCAAGTGCTCAGAAACCACGCTTTGTACCAGAGCAGGCCCACCATCGACATCCCCCAGTTGCTGGAAAACGAACGGATCACTATCGTCGAGCCGCGGTAGTTCCACCTCAGGAACTACCTGGGGAGGAGCTATGTCAGGCTGCCCAACCGGCATGGCCGGCGCTTGGCCTGGCGGATCTTGGGGCAGCAGAAAGGCGGCATCCAGCACGGGATCAGGATCAGCCATGGCAATGTCGACATCCCCTTGCTCAACTTCCGGAAGTATGGGGGTTGGAGCCAACTTCTCCTCCATCGCATACCACAACCCGCCAACCAAAAGAGCGCTGCCCGCAAGTACCCCAACCACCATTTTTGTTTCCGACATGGGCTTTTTTCCTGAAATAAAATTAATAAAAACTAAAACAGTGGGCAGACAAAAACCTTATTTATAACAACACAAGTAGCCCTGACCCTACCTTCACAACATGGCGTAACTTAGATTTGCAATATCAAGCATGAGTTTGACAAAGGAGAAGTTTATGTTCAATAGAGGCCTGAAATACTTTTTACGACACTGGAGATTTCTATTCGTTTGCATTGGGCTGGAAAGAATGCTTTTCCAGGGCAACCTTTTATATCTATCGCCACCCTGGAATAACCGCGGCAGGCATCGATTTATGACTTCAAGACCAATCATCCCATAAATCCATACATTGGCGTTGACCAAGCGCGAACCCGGCTTGGCTTCAGCCCCTCCAACGTGGCGGCCTTGCGTGACAAGGACAACACCTTTACTTACCAGTTCATCACAGGCGCCAGCTATGTATTCAATGACAAGCTGAGTCTATATGCCAATTATCGCTACCGCGATGCCCAAGATGCCAGCTTCGATGCCTCCCTGTTGCCAGCGCGATTTGACGTACGCAACAAAAATGACATCATTGACATAGGCCTGTGTTACAACTTCTGAGCATGCACTAGATTGCATCATAGAAGCTAATGACCTGCAGACATAAGCCAAGCCATGCTTCTGATGATGCACGGCTTTTTTTGGTCCATTCAACGCCGTACCAAGCCTGATCGCTGGCAAATCCATGCACCAACAGAGTGACGCCAGGACCGCGATCAATCATCCTCCGCAGCTTCCCGCTTCTTATTGGTGCGCCCAGCCTCAATAAGGCATTTCTTTGGTGCAATACCAGTCCATGCGGCTTCCATTTGGTGCACCATCCCTTAAGCTTCGTTGAGTTTCAACACTAATCCATTGTTTTATTTACATTTCCTTAACTTGGCACGGTTGCTGCTATCTGTTCTTCGGGCGACTGTTCCACCCCCCTGGAACAGTTAACGATGGAACGGCGGCAGAGGCGTCGACATCCCCGGAAGTGCCGAGGACACCCTGGGCTTGTCCAGACGCTTCACAGGACTGCCTCTTTCGGAGCCACCGCGCCCGGAGACCTCTAAACATCATCAACCGTTAAGGAACTGTATTATGAATAAGAAATTTAGCGTACTGCTCGGCGTGGCTGCATTGTCCACTGTTGCAATGACCAATGTGCATGCACAGGATGATGACCGTCTGAGCGTGGACTTTTCCATGAACCTGGACGCTTTCTTCGGCCTCAACCCTTTTCTGGGTGCTTCCTACAAAATGGACAACGGCCTTGACCTGACGTTTTATGGCATCCAATGGGGAGCTGGTACCGGCTCTGCTTGGGGTCAGTGGACTGAATTCGGTTTCGGTGTCGCCTTTCCTGCATTTGATGGCGCCGTAACCATCAATCCACAGATCGGTTTCACCTCTGGTAGTTTGCTGTCTTCGGGCGCTGCCGAGCCAGGTGTAGTTGGTGATGGTATCGTACCAAACCTTACCGTTGGCCTTGATACCGACAAGGTTGAGGGCGAGTTCTACTTCGGCTGGTACAAGGATCTGCAGGACACCGCTGGCGCAGGTGGCAGCACCAACGAATACATCCACTATTGGGCCAACCTCGGCTATAAACTCAACAACTACTTCTCTGCAGGTATGCAC
>JBJHAY010000365.1:0-3428 GCA_050485205.1 Gammaproteobacteria bacterium | reverse complement strand
CTGCTCAAGTTGTGATATGGCGCCAGGGGAGAGGCGTGCTTGATGCCCTTCATGGGTAAGAGCAAGTTCCTTGAGGATATGTTGGGTCAGCAGTGGAATATCAGCCTTGCGCTCACGCAGGCTCGGCACCTGGAGTTGTATCACATTGATGCGGTAATAGAGGTCCTGCCGTAAATTCCCGGATTTGACTTCGGCCACCAGGTCTTTGTGAGTGGCGCTGATGATACGCACATCCACGGGAATTTCCTGTTGGGCTCCCACTGGCCGGATTGCTTTCTCCTGGATCGCCCGCAGCAGTTTTACTTGCATGTGCAGGGGCAGATCGGCGATTTCATCGAGAAACAGGCTTCCGCCATGGGCTTGCTGGAACAGTCCTGTCTTGTCCTGATCCGCACCAGTAAAACTGCCTTTGCGGTGGCCGAAGAACTCGCTTTCCATCAGCTCGGAAGGGATGGCGCCACAGTTGATTGCCACAAAGTTCTTATCTTTGCGAGGCCCTTCGAAGTGGATTGCCCTGGCAACCAGTTCCTTGCCGCTGCCTGACTCACCACTGATGAATACTGGTGCCTGGCTGCGCGCCAGTTTCAGAATCTGCGCCTTGAGGGCCTTGATGCTGGCGGTTTCGCCGATGATATGACTGTTGAATCCTGCCTTGGAGGGCGGTGGGATTTCCGGGGTCAGCTTGAGGGCGGTTTCTACCAGGGTGCGCAGTTTGTTGATGTCGACAGGTTTGGATACAAAATCGAATGCACCTGATTTGAGGGCATTGATAGCGGTATCCGTACTGCCATAGGCAGTGATGACGGCAACCGGGGTAAGGGGGCAGTGTTCCTGGATATATTGCACCAGGGAAATGCCGTCTCCGTCGGGCAGGCGCATATCGGTGAGGCAGAGATCGAAGTTTTCCTGTTGCAGGCATTGGCGGGCTTGCCCCAGGGTGCTGGCACTGGCTGTGACCAGGTTCATGCGGCCCAGCGTGATTTCCAGCAGTTCCCTGATGTCGGCTTCGTCATCGACAATTAGTACGTGTTGGCTCATGGCGAAAACGCTGTTATTCCATTTCAGGCTTGGGAGGAGAGAAGTTGATTCTGAAGCAACTACGTCCTTCCCTGGTGCGGCGATAACTGATCTGTGCTTGATTAGCTTCGCATATTTCCCGGCAAAGATACAAGCCGAGGCCGTTTCCCCTTGGCTCGGTGGTGAAAAAAGGCTCAAAAATCATCTCTTCCTGCTCATCGCTGATACCTTCGCCGGCATCGATGACATCGATACATGGCAGATTGTTGGAGGAGTCTACATGCACGCGGATTTCCAGCAGGGGCTCACCTGTTGTTTTCATACTGTAGCGGATGCCATTGTCGCAGAGATTGAGCATGACCTGCTCCAACTGTCCAGCGTTGAACAGAACCTGGATGTCCGATGGATAGACATCGGTGCTGACATTGACTCCATATTCATAGGAACTGGAAAGTCTTGAAATGAATAACTCCAACCAGTTCTTGAGATGTATCTGCTCGCGGCTGCCTTCCCTGCCTCTGGAAAGTTGGAGCACATTTTCGATGATGGTGTTCACTCTTTTGGAATTTAAAGTCATGATTTCGGTCAGGCGTTTATCGCCTGAAGTCAAGGTTTCTGACTCAGCCAACAATTGGCTGGCATGACTGATTGCTCCTAGTGGATTCCTCACTTCATGGGCAATGCTCGCGGTAAGGCGCCCCAATGAAACCAGCTTCATTTGTTGCATGCTGCTGTTGATGGCGGAGAAATCTTCCAGGAAAATCAACACCTCGGCCGTGGCGTCTGGGTTGAGATAGGTGAAGCTGGCTTGCACTTGGGGAGACCCGGTTGAAACACGGAATGGCTTCAGTTTGATTCTTGGGTTGTTTTGCCACGCTTGCAATTGCTGCTTGAGTTCAAGCGGCAAGGAAAAATCAGCTTTTTCACCAGTCATGAGCAGCTTGCGTGCCGCGCTGTTCACATGCAGGATTTCCCCGCTTGGCGAGATGACCACCACCCCGGTGCGCATGCGTTGGATGATGGTATGGTTCAGCACCCGCAGGCTCTCGATATTGGCAGCCTGACGGATATTGAGTAATTCATTGTGACGGATGCGACGGCCCAGGAACTGCATCGCGATGGCAATGGTGAACAGTGTCATGCCAAGCACGCCTGCCTGCACGTAGTAACTGCCGGCCTGAGGAATGGTGAACAATAGGTAGACTTCACTGTAGATGACCGCCAGCGAGCCCACTGCCGCCAAAAAGATACTCAGGCGGGTTTCCAGCAGAATGCTGCCGGCCGCGATCGGCACAATCAGCATATGAGCCATGCCGGAGGCGACCCCACCGCTACTGTGGCTGATAACCGCCAACAAAAGGATATCAACGAGGCAGGTGGCGAGATGAAGCTGGGATTCCCTTTCTGCCGCGAGCCGCAGGAAGCGGGCCAGGAACAGCAGGATATTCAACCCCAGGTACAGGCTCGTGGAAAGCAGGAACAAGGATTGATCATTGAGTCCCAGTATGCTGCCACCAGGAGTCAGGTGGAAGGTGAGCAAGAGAATCGAGGCCAGCACCAGCCGGTAAAGATTGTAGATGTCGAATATCTTGCGGTTTTGCTCCAGGACAGAGCGGCGCAGGAGGGTTTCGCTGTTATAGAGGTCGTTGTCTGGTTTCATCTGGCTTGTCGTGCCATGGAGGAGACCCGGTGGGATTTCAGCGTTTCTCACTCATCGCCAACCTGATATTGGCTCGCATGTTGTTTACCGCAAAACCAACGGCCTTCCGCTTGGGTGGCATCGGTTTTGGGTACGTGGACCTGGCACTGAGCACACTGGACCATCTTGACCTTGGCCAGACTCCTGGGTTTCTCCGCGTTGCTCTTGCGGATTTTTTTCTGGTAATTGGTGAACAGGCACCAGGCCAGCCAGGCGACCATGGCGATAATCAGAAGTCGAATCAGGCCCATGTTTCTGTGTGACTTTGTTTCATGGCAAATTTGTCGGACAATACCGTACCTTGTGCACAAGGTCCATTCATATTGAGGCAGTTTCCTTGCAGTCCACTGAATTCAGCCCATCTGGCTTGCGCGTCGTCATGGCGCAGATCAACCCCCTCGTCGGCGATATCCAGGGTAATACCGACCTGATCATCAGCATGGCCGAAGAGGCCATCCGCCACTATGCGCCGGATATCATTCTGTTTCCCGAGCTGAGCTTGACAGCTTATCCGCCCGAGGACTTGTTGTTGCGTCCCAGCCTGGATGCGCGCATTGCCCAGGCGCTGGACACCATCAAGGCGCACAAGCTGCCAGTGTCCATGGTGGTGGGTTATCCGGGGCGTGAAGGAGGGCAACTCTACAACATGCTGGCAGTGATCGACAACGGCGAAGTGGTGGCCAGCTACCGCAAGCAATGCTTGCCTAACTAC
>JBJHAY010000364.1:0-3444 GCA_050485205.1 Gammaproteobacteria bacterium | reverse complement strand
GATCAACACGGGGCCATCCCCCGGGCCCTCGGGCAACATGTGGGCATCCACCACCGTATTGTCGTCTACGCTCAGGGTCTCGCACTGGGCCAGGCCCAACTGCGCGATGCGGGCGGTGCCGATGGCATGGCGGGCCTCCTCCAGATGTTGCACCAGCAACAGCGGCCACTGGTTATCGACCGGCTTGATCAGGTGACAGAAGCACACCCGCAAGGGTTTGCGGCAATGGGGGCAAGTGGCGCGTCGTGGAGGATTGGAGGCACTGTGGTCTTGGATAGGCATCGGCGCGGTTGCCATGGAATTCTAATCCGGTATTGGGGCCAGGGCCTGCTCCGACGCTGTCAGAACGGTGGCACGCCAATCAGCAAGTGGTGCAGGGCGAAGGCGAAGATCACCCACGCCACGCTGCCCGCCATCAGCACGAACATGGTGCCATGCAGTCGCCCTGGTGGCTGTACCACCCCTGCCGCCTTGTCACGGCGGCGGTGGATGGCGAATCCGGCCACCGACCAGAGCAGGAAGGCGCTGAACAGCACCACGTCCCCCATCCTGCCATTGGCCAGCAGATGGGACAGTGCCCAGACCTTGATGCCGGCGTACATGGGGTGCCCGAGGCGTTGCTTAATCTGGTTTTGCGGGATGTAGGCGGCCGTGAGGAGAATGAAGGCCAGCCAGGTGAGCGGGATGGTCAGGTGGCGCATGGTGGGCGGCGGCGTGAACAGGAACACCGGGTTCTGCCGGGTCATGCCATAGCCCCAGATAATCAGCACCAGGCCGGCCAGGGAGACCAGACTGTGGAAACCACGCCAGGCCATCATGCCCTTGGCGTCGATGACATTGGTGCGCAGTCCCTCGGCGAACAGGCGCACCGAGTGAATGCTCAGAAACAGTACCAGGCCGAGCACCAGCATGAACATCAGATTCCTCCTCGGTTATGACTCACGACTTCCACCCCTGTAGGAGCGAGCCCTGCTCGCGACCTGTGGGTATAGCAGGCTTCAGTGGCTTTTTGCTGTCATGCAAGTCCAGTCCCCCGACGCCCGGCCCGAAGCTTCAGTGCTGTTGTACCTTAATTTGCTCTGGCCAAAGGTCGCGAGCAGGGCTCGCTCCTACAGTGGGTGTTGCTTACTTGGGTGCGTGGGCAGTGTCTCCGGCCACAGAGTAGAGCACCTGGGCATTACGGGTCTTCTGGAAATCATCCAGGCTCATCTGCTTCATGGCGGCGTAGATGTGCAGGTTGCTGGTGCCCACCACGGCGCCCAGTTTCTCCAGCATGAAGAAGATCACACCGTAATGGATCATGGCACGCCAGTCGAGGTTTCGCACCATCTCCCGTTCTTCCTCGCTCAGGTTCGCCTGTTCAAACGCGGTTTCCTGATGTTCCAGGAACAGCTTGCGGTGTTCGGGATAGACCAGGTCGTGCAGGAACTTGTTGAGACGATAGGCCTTGACGCTGCGGTCCAGGGTGAAGGGATAGGTGCCTTCCAGCTTTTCGGAGCCCGCCATCTCCCGCTCGATGCGCTTCAGGTAGTCCTGCTGGCTTTCGCCATCCGGCTGGTCGGCCACTTCCTCGAAGATCAGGCTGGCGATGGGGGTCATGGATGGCAGGTAGTAGGTCTGGTGGGTTTTCTTTACTTCAGTGGAGAGGGCGCCGCGCATCATCAGCCACATGACCACCTCGGCCCCTTCCATGCCGCCACGCTCGGCGTATTCTGCGGTGGTGATGCCGGTGAGTTTTTCCGGCTCCTTTTCCAGCATTTCCATGAATTCCATGTCCCAGGGGGTGTTGTTGAAACCACAGCGCTCGCCGTGCACCTGGTGGGAGAGACCGCCGGTGCCGACGATGGCCACCTTGATGTCCTCGGGATAGCTGAGGATGGCCTTGCGCAGGGCCTTGCCCAGGTTGTAGCAACGCTTGGCGGAGGGGGAGGGGAACATCAGCACGCCCACCTGGAACGGGATCAGGGTGGTGGGCCAGCCATTTTCATGAGGCAGCAGCAGCGACAGCGGCGAGAAGCAGCCGTGGTCTAGTCCGCGGTCCTGGAAGTAGGACAGGTCGAACTCGTCGGCCACCAGGCCCTTGGCGATGTGCTGGGCCAGCTTCGGGTGACCCTGGATGGCAGGCAGATGACGGGGGCCGCCACCCTCGTCGGCAGGCTCGTACTTCTCGCCGATGCCGAGGGCGAACTGGGAGTAGTGATCCATGAAGAAGGAGGTCATGTGGTCGTTGTAGATGTAGAACAGCACGTCGGGCTTTTTCTCCGCCAGCCATGCCTGCACAGGCTCGTAACCCTTGAAGATGGGTGCCCAGACCGGGTCGTTGTGTTTCTTGGCATCGAGTGCGAAGCCGATGGTGGGGGTATGGGAGGTGGCGATGCCACCGACGATTGTTGCCATGGGTCACTCCAGAGTTGCGGTTCCAGTGGTTGGCCGATGCGCAAGGGTTTTCGGCCAGCGAAAAAAGTCAGTCGGCAATTATAGCTGACCCACGCCCTGCTGGCACTTGTTTTACCGCAAGCGCATCCTTTGCTGCGCTAAGGTGGCCAGTGATGGTGAGACCTTTCTTGCAGGAGCGAGCCCTGTTCGTGACGGATACAAGTCGCCTGCAGGGCAGGCTCCTACATTTTGCTGCGGTAGACACCGAAGTGGATGAAGGGGTTGGTGGCGCGTTGACCAGGGGTAACGCGGCTCGGCACCTGGTGGCGCACTGGGGGCAGGCTTTTCAGGTACATGGCAATGGCGGTGGCGTCGTCCTCGGTGACATAGGAAAAACTGGGCCAGGGCATCACCGGCAGGGTCTGGCCGCCATGGCTGTCGACGCCAGTCTGC
This sequence comes from Gammaproteobacteria bacterium, assembly GCA_050485205.1. Taxonomy (GTDB): domain Bacteria; phylum Pseudomonadota; class Gammaproteobacteria; order Pseudomonadales; family Pseudohongiellaceae; genus JAVVEZ01. The sequence continues at coordinate 615 of JBJHAY010000364.1, read as the reverse complement.
AACAGCCGGACGATGTCCTCGAGACTCCAGTTGCCAATCCCGGTCTGTGGGTCGGGAGTCAGGTTGGAAGGATAGACCACGCCTGGATTGCGAATCGCCAGGGGGTTGGAGTAGGCGATGCCGACCCTGGAACCGGCCAGCAGGCGGCTCTCATCCGGTGTGCCCAGCAGGGCGCCGTCGGTGTGGCAGCTGCCGCAGCCCAGCAGGCCGGTCAGATAACGGCCTCGGTTTACCGCTTCCTCGGGATAACTGTTACCTGGCGCCGCTTCCGGTGTGGCCATGATGATGGCGGGATTCAGCTGTTCGTAATCGTCCAGGGGGTTGTAGGGGGTGGTGGTGTTACAGGCGGCCAGGACAGCGAGGCCAAGCAGGGCAAGAGGGCGGAGAGTGCTGGAGTTCATGATGAGATCCCGGGCCGGTATGCAATGACTTATACAGGATCATTCAAAACTGCCCGTTGATGCTTGTCAACTTACGCTCGTCATCCTCTGCAGGAGCGAGCCCAGCTCGTCGGGGGGACCTTCGAGCTCACCAGCCGCCAGGGTGAGGGGACACGTGTCCGGGTCCGTCTCCCGATCGCCGCTCGATCGGAGACGGCGGCCGAGACCCGGGCGC
>JBJHAY010000363.1:0-3473 GCA_050485205.1 Gammaproteobacteria bacterium | reverse complement strand
AGCACCAGCAACAATCCCACAAGAATGGTGGATTTCATTCGTCCTCCCATATCAGTCAAAATTGAACAAACTTTCCAGATTGTCACTGGGCTTGGTCATGTCTTGCTCGAAATATTTGCGCCAGATGGTATCCCAGGGGCGGCCGAACATGTCGGGTACTTCGTGTTCCACCACGGCACCGGGCGAGACCGGCAGGTTGTGCCCTTCACTCAGGAAGATGCTCTGAATGCATTCGATGAAGGCGTAGGGTACCTGGTCCGGGTCGGAAAAATTGTTGATCTTGTCCATGTTGCGGACAATCCGCACCGGTTCCACCAGGGCCTCTGGATCGTAGAGGATGGATTCGTGGTTGAGTCCCAGGAAGTTGCCGTCCTCGTCACGGTAAGGAGTGTAGATTTCGATGGTTTGCATCTGGTTGGAAAACTCGAAGGCGGAGTGGGCTTTCCAGCCCTGGATGTTGCTGGTCCAGGTGATCAGGGTGTCCCCATCCCAGAAACCGATGGTTTCCCCGTACCAGCGTGGCACGGCGGCGCCCAGGCGCGGCACGCCACCGCTGGGCACATCCTCCATGTTGAACTCGCGGCCCACATGGATGCTGGTGAGGAAGTTGTCGGCAACACCGGCCACGATCTGCACCATTTCCGGCGTTGCCACCAGGTAGTGCTCCCACACCGAGAACATGTAGTAACGCCGCATGAAGCCTTCAGGCCAGCAGAAGGTGGAGGGCCACAGGGCGTTGCCGCGCACCTGGTGATAGGCTTCCTGTACCATGCGCTGCTGGTATTCATCGGTCAACAAGGAGAGGATGGTGGAAATCTGGTTGTGCCGCAGCCAGTACCAGTTCTGCTGGTCCTGGGCCGCAGTGGGACGTTGATAGACACCATTCCATTCCGCGGCAGGGAAGTTGGCGAAGGTGTATTCATGAGGGCCGCCGCGCTGGCGGGTTTCCGCCAGCAGGGCCTGGTAGTGCTCCTGGGCCGAGTCGAAACCGTAGGGACTGACGATGGCCTCACGGGGGTAATCAATCTCGCAATCGCCCCAGGGGCCATCCTCGACCCGCTCCGCCAGGGCAGGTGGGCTGAGAATGCCTTGCTGTACCTCGGTGGCGTAGGGACTGTTGCAGCGAAAGTAACGCGGGTCGTTCCACAATGCAGAGTCGGCATAGAAGTCGAGGCTGGTGAAAAGGTCAACCGGAAGCGGCTCAATGCCATCCGGCAATTCATCGGGACGAAAGCCATACAATCCCGGCTGTGTGCGCGGCTGACCAGGGGTGAACACTCGGTCCGGCCCCACCGCCTGATAATCGCTGATCCTGGCTGCCAGGGGACGACCTCGACCCACGCTCTCGAAGCCTATATCAGGCATTTCCTGTGCCAACACCGGCGCCGTGATCATCATGATGGCCAGTGTGCATGAGCGCATCGATGGGTGCTTCATGGAGTTTCCCCTTTGCAAAGGTATTTGCTGTTCTTATTGTTATCGGTCCTGGGCGCTTTGACCGGCGGCATCACGAATGCCTGGGTCCGCGCCCCGTGCCAGCAGATGGGCCACGACCTGGTCCCAGCCCCGTTCGGCCGCCGCGAACAACGCGGTTCGACCCTCTTGATCACGGCCCTGCACATAAGCCACCAGGGTGGCGGTGCGGGTATGGCTGTCACTGACCTGGGCATTGATGTCGGCGCCGGCGTCCAGCAGCAGATCGATGACCTCGATGGCGTTGGCCTGGACGTCGCCCGGCCCGCTGGCGCCTTCGGCGCGGCCGGTGCCGGTCATGCCGGCGGCTGCCATCAAGGGGGTGATCTGGAATACGTTGGGCAGGTCCACTTCCGCGCCATGGGCCAGCAGGGCCCGCATGGCCTCGGCGTCATGGTTCAGCGCCGCGATCATCAAGGGGCCGGTGCCGCCGCGCATCATGTAGTCGGCGAAACGACCCCTGCCGTTGCCATTGGGGCGCATGCGGGTCAACTGGTGATTGGGGTCCACGCCCATGGCCAGCAGGCGTTCCACCACATCCATGGCACTGGCCCGGTCTGGTTCCCGGGGTGCCGGCCGGTTGCCAAGGCCGAAACCGCGGGGGGTGAAGGAGTTCATGTCCACCGCCACATACAGCGGGGTGCGTCCATTCATGTCCCAGGTGCCAGGATTGGCGCCCTGGTCCAGCAGGTACATGGCAATGTCGAAACCCCGGTTGTCCAGGGCATTGATCAAGGGGGTGATGCCATCCGGATTGGGCTGATGGATGTCGGCGCCAGCCTCCACCATGGCCACCACGCAGCGATAGCAGCTGGAACGGGTGGCGTACAGCAGGGCGGTAAGGCCGCCGGTCTGGCGAAATTGGGCGCGTGGCTCAGAGGTCATCTGGCGCGGCCAGTCATCGTGGAACGCCCGTACCGAAACGTCGGCGCCATGGGCAATCAACAGTTCGACCACCTCGGGATGATTCTCCGAGGCGGCCCACATCAGCGCGGTCTGGCCACGGAAGTCCTCGATGGCGTTGACGTTGGCGCCGCGCTCGATCAGCAAGCTGGCGATGTCGAGGGAGCCAATGAATGAAGCCAGCATCAACGCGGTTTGCTTATCCTGGTTGGGGGAGTCGGGATCAGCCCCGGCATCCAGCAGCATGCGCACCAGATCCAGGTCGCCCAGTTTGACCGCCTCGGACAGTGGGCTCGAACCATAGCGATTGGTGATATCGGCCCTGGCGCCAGCTTCCAGCAGTGCCCGCACCAGATCACGGTCAGCGGCATAGGTGGCCCAGTGCAGGGCGGTGGAGCCATCCGCTTCCATGGCATCCAGGTCCAGGTCCGGGGAGGTGATGGCGGCCAGCACGGCGTCGCGATGACCGGCACGCACCAGATCGCTCAGGCTCTCCTGAGCCATGGCGGCACCGGGCAGCGCCATTGTGGCGAGCGGGATAACGGCAAGCAGGGTTATGGCAAGGAGACGATTTTTCAGCTGTTGTTCGACACTCATACGATGTTCCCGCCGAAATTGGTGTAGTGGGCCCAGTGGCCCTTGGCGACGTCATACAGAAAACGGTAAGGGTCCTGGAACCTGCGGTCCACTTCATCCATGACGCCGACTTCCAGCATGTCCTGGGCGCTGTGACCCTGGGTGGTGAGCAGCGTGGTGCGGTCATAGAGATGCAGCATCATGTCGCGCTCGGCTTGCAGTTCGGCGCGGCTCATGACCGCGCCGTAGGCGGGGACGATGAGCGTGTCCGCGGCGGCCAGGGCCAGCAGTTGGTCCATGGCATCGACCCTGCCCCCCAGCCAGCCACCGGCGAACCAGTCATGAGAGGGATCGCGCAGGGGGGAGGCAACATCACCCACCGCCAACACATTGGCGTCCCGGAACCATAGATAGATATCGCCACGGGTATGGGCTTCCAGCAGATAGCCGTATTCGATGCTTTCAGTGCCCGCTGTCATCTCTCCCTTGAGGCGGAAGGTCTCTGTGGGCCGGGCGACCTC
>JBJHAY010000362.1:0-3482 GCA_050485205.1 Gammaproteobacteria bacterium | reverse complement strand
GGTGACGGAATACCCCAGCAGGAAAATCATGACCGTCGCCACCCAGACAGTAGTGGTACTGGCAAACCAGATGGTGGTAATGATGCTACCCAGGGTATTCAGCAAAATGCCCCGCACCAACCCCTTGGTCTTGCCATCCATGGAAAGTTTGAGTCCCGCCAGTACCGCCCCCACGCCCATGGAGGCGGTAAACAGGGCAAGCGTTTCCGGGCCTTGTTGATAGATGGCACCCACAAAGGCCGACAGCATGAAGGTCAGCGGCCTGGCGAACAGCCCTATGACGGTAAGCAGCAGGAACATGTAGAACAAGGCGGGCGTATACAGCACATAACGGAAGCCAGCCCTGATGTCATGAAGAAAGCTCTGGGGCCCCTGGGGCTTGGCTTCGGCTGGGGGCAGATGGATGAATAACCAGGCAATCAGTATCAGACCATAGCTCAGGCCATTGAGCAGGATGGCGCTGGCGCTGCCATAGAGTAACATCACTCCCCCCGCCAGCGCCGGGCCAATGAAGCGGGCCAGATTGAACATGACCGCGGTAAAGGCGGCGGCCGCCACCAGATCCTGCTTGCGCACCAGGTTGGGAATGATGGAAAGTCGGATCGGTTGATAGGCCGCGTGGATGATGCCTTCCAGCAAGGTGAGCGTAAACAGCAAGCCGATGTTGAGCCAACCCATGATGGCCAGAAACCACAGCGTCAGGGCTTGCAACATCATCAGCAATTGTGCGACCACTGCCATGGCCTTGCGGTCGAAGCGGTCCGCCCACACCCCAAACAAGGGACCGATGACCAACAAGGGGCCAATCTCGGCAAACGCCACCGCGCCCACCCAGAATTCCGACTCGGTGATCTCCCAGGTCAGCCAGCCCACTGCCAGGCGCTGCATCCAGAACCCTATCAGGGAAAGGCTGTTACCTGTGATATAGATGGCATAATTGCGGTTGGAAAAAGCGGAACGCAGCGCAGAAAATTTATTGGCGCTCAAGACTGGCTCCCATCTTCAGGGCACCCTGTCCTTGATGATCAAAACTATGGGGTCGCTTTGCTCGCGCAGTGGGAAAGGTTCGGTGACCGCCTGATAATCGCCGGATTGGGCGATGGCGTTGCCAGATTCAGATATCCTGGCGCCAACCACCACATTCTCGGCGGAAGACAGCACTGGCATGCCTTGCGCCATGGGCTTGGAGTCGTCCAGAAACACCTCCATGGGCAAGTCAGCCACCGTGGCGCGCACCGCGGCCAGCGGCATGGGAATATCGCCCCTGGCGAAGATGAACACCACCATGTCAGGACTGGCTTGATCCATCAGCTCTGGGGCCAATTCCACCCGCACCGTGATACCGGTGGCCGCCGCGCCCTCCTGATCCTGTGCCGGCACCGCCGCCATCACACCGGCACTGCCATTGTCGCTTTGTGCCAACAAGGTCTCGATGCGGCTGATGCGTTCCCGCAAGGTGCGGGCCTCGGCGCTGGAGGGATTGGCCTGTGCCAGCTGCCTCCGCCACAGTGACAGCGCGGTATCAAAATCCTCGTTCCAGAAAGCATCGATTGCCAGTAAGCTCAAGGTGGAAGATTCATTGGGGTTGAGCGCAAGTGCCTGGTCGATATACCCCCTGACTTCAGGGGTAATGTTCTGCTCCGCGGCAAGATAGGAAGATTGCGCCAACTGGCCAAAAATGGTGGCCCGGTCGGCACTGGTGGGCACATGGGGCAAGAGCGCATTGAAGGTGTCGATGGCGTGTCTGAACTGGCCCAATTCCACGTAGAGGGTTCCCAGCATGTAGCCATTCTGGACATCCTCGGGGTGCCGCCGCATACGATCCTGCAAGGCATCCGCCAGGTTCTCCAGGTTCTGGCGCTGGGCATCGGCGTCCTCCGCCGTGGCAATGGCTCCCATCAATTCCGGCAGCATCAGATCACGGCCGGCGCCGATCTGCTGATACATCCAGATCGTTCCCAGGGCAAGCACCAAGGTCAACACCAGGGGAACGCTCCTGTCCAGACGGGGGTTGTCCAATTTGCGCGCCGAGCGTTCATTGGCTTCCATGTCCCGCAGGAAGGCACGCTGCAGTTCCGCCTTCAACTTCTCGTATTGTTCTGGTCCGATCAAACCCTCTTCAAGGTCATGATCGAGATCCACAACGCCCTGGTTGAATACCTCGATATTCTTGTCCTGACGGATGCGAGCGTCCTCGGCACGGTTTGCGGCGCGAAACCGCCACAGGGGCAGAATCACGAAGAGCAAGGCAACGGCCATCAGGGCCGTGAACAATAACCAGAGTGCAGTCATGATCAATTATTTTCCCGAGTCCGAAGACGTCAAAATTTTACGCAGCTTGGCTTCTTCCTCGGGCGTCAGGACATCTCCTTCGTCCAGTTCACTGGCGCGGGTCATGCGCCGCACGATGAAGAACCCCAGCAACAGCAGAAATACCGGGCCAAACCACAGCAGGAAAGTACCGGAATTCAGTGGCGGCCGGTACAGAATGAAGTCGCCATAGCGCGCGCTCATGAACTCGATGATTTCCGCGTCGCTGCGCCCACTCTTGATCTGATCATGAATCTCGCGCCTCAAATCAGCGGCGATTGGGGCATCCGAGCCGGACAGGTTGGCATTGAGACACATGGGGCAGCGCAATTCATCCGCCAGGCGCCGGAATCGCGCTTCCTGTTCGGCCGACTCGAATTCATAATCATCGATGGCGGCATGACCTGGCAACGCTACCAATGCCAGGGCCGTCATCAGAGGCAGGATCAATCTCCACAGCGTCATGGCCATCATCCCTCGCGCCTGATCTGTTCGATCAGGGGCGCGAAGGTCTGAGCCCAGACCCGGTTGTCGATGACCCCCACATGGCGGTAACGGATGCGGCCCTGGGGATCGACGATGAAGGTTTCCGGCGCGCCGGCCACCCCCAGATCGATACCGAGCCTGCCATCCAGGTCCACCAGGGTGTGCCGGAAGGGATTGCCTCGCTCATCCAGAAACTCCCTGGCATCGCGCGAATTGTCCTTGTAGTTAACACCGACAAAGGTGACATCGGACTCACGCTGGCTGATCTCCATCAGGTAGGGATGTTCGATGTGACAGGGCACGCACCAGGTTGCCCATACATTGACGATGAAGACACCGTCGCGCAATTCCTCGCTGCTCACAATGCCGCTCTCATCCCACAAATCGGGCAGGGCGAATTCCGGCAAGGCACGATTGATCATGGCCGAAGGCACCAGGTTGGGGTCCCTGCCCAGGCCGAACAACAACAGTCCCAGCATGACAAAAAAGAACACGACAGGAATGAAAAGTTTGGCTCTATTGCTCATGGTCACGACTCCAGGGCCAATTTGGTGGGTGTCAGGGCGGCCTCCTGCCTGTCCTCCACCCTCGCCTTGGCTCGATAGCGCTTGTCCAGGATCGCGGTCACCCCTCCCATGGCCATCAGGAAGGCTCCCATCCAGATCCAGAATACGAAGGGTTTGTAA
>JBJHAY010000361.1:0-3498 GCA_050485205.1 Gammaproteobacteria bacterium | reverse complement strand
ACATGATGTTGTTCCTGCGGACACCGGGCTGAAGCAAACAGTAAGGAAAATTCCTTACACTGTCAACCTACGCTGCGTCACTCACCGAAACGTCGGCAAATGCAAATTCCACCTTAACGCCCCCAGGCGAATTGCCGCCACCACCAGCACGCCAGCCACGAATGCCTGGGGCTGGGGGATGCCCACGGCCTGCATCAGCAGGTAGGCGGTGACACCCGCGATGGCGGCTGAAGCATAGATTTCCCGCTGCATGATCAATGGAATTCTGGCCGTGATCACATCCCGCAGCACGCCGCCGGTCACGCCGGTCATGGTGCCCATCAGCACCACAATCAGCGCCGGCGCCTGGCTCGCCTCGGCGTATCTGGCACCGGACAGGGCAAACAGCGCCAGCCCAAAGGCATCCGCGATCCGCAGGCTCATGCCGGGCGGGGCTCGGTAGCGCAGATAGCCTACCGTCAACAAGGCGGAGGTGATAATGACCAGGAGGTAGGCACTGTCGGTTATCCAGAAGATGGGGTGGCGATCCAGCAGCAGATCCCGCAAGGTGCCGCCGCCAATGGCGGTGATCGCCGCCACCACGAGCACGCCGAGAATATCCAACTCGCGGTCACGGGCTGCCAGCACGCCACTGATGGCAAATACCGCCACGCCAATCAGATCAAGCAAATACAGAAACATCATCTCTCCGAATACGCAAACAGGGCTCGACTCATGGCTGACAATACCACGCGATAGCATTTGACAAGTAGACAAAACCCTGTATAGTGCCCTTCAGCTAAAAAGTAAGTCTTAGCATTTGAATCTTCATTACGTATCCCTTCGAAAGAATCCCACGTCCTGTAGTTCTTAAGTCCCAGTCTATTTTTCAGCTGAAGGCAATTCGTTGCAAGGCAACGGGCTGCTGGTCGCATTGCGGCCAAAACAATCAATACAGTTACTACAGGAAATTATCATGTCCAACAAAATCTCCGGCATCGTCAAGTGGTTCAACGAAGCCAAGGGCTTCGGCTTCATTCAACAAGAATCCGGCCCCGACGTCTTTGCCCACTTCAGTGCCATCGCCAGCAGCGGTTTCAAGACCCTGGCTGAAGGCCAACGGGTAGAATTCACCGTGGTCCAGGGCAAGAAAGGCCCGCAGGCGGAAAATATCGTGGCGGTCTGATCCCCATGATGGCGCTCCTGGGCCGTGGTATGCTTTACGCATGTTCGCGACCCCAGGAGCTCCAATGTCCACCACATCAAGCTCGACTTCTTCTGCATCCCCCACCGCTCTTCTGCATGCCATGGGCCAGCGACTCTGGCTCGACAACATCACCCGCGATCTGCTCGACAGCGGGACCCTGCAAGACTACATTGCGCGCCTGAACATTACCGGCCTCACCTCCAACCCCAGCATTTTTGACAACGCCATTGGCGCTGGCAGTTCCTATGATCAGTCGATCCGCGAACTGAAGGCGGCAGGGCTTGATGGCGAAGCCCTGTTTCTGCATCTCGCCCTGGACGACCTGCGCCGCGCCGCGGATCTGTTCCTGCCCATGCATGACGCCAGTGGCGCTGCCGATGGCTGGGTATCGATGGAAATCAGCCCCTTGCTGGCGCGGGATGCCCAGGCCAGCTTGGTGGCGGCCCGCGAGGTTTGGCGCCTGGGGGCTCGCGACAACCTCTACGTGAAGATCCCCGGCACCCCGGAAAGCCTGCCCGCCATCGAGGAGGCCATTTTCGAGGGTATTCCGGTCAATGTGACCCTGTTGTTCTCGGCGCAACACTACCTGGCCGCCGCCGAGGCCTATCTGCGTGGACTGGAACGACGCCTGCAAGCCGGACTGAGCCCACGGGTTTCCTCAGTGGCATCACTATTCATCAGCCGCTGGGACGTGGCCGTGCGGGACCAGGTGCCAGCGGCACTGCAAAACCGCCTGAGCATTGCCATCGCCGGGCTCACCCATGCCAGTTATCACCAGTTGCTGGCATCACCACGTTGGCAGAATCTGGCCAATGCCGGCGCCCTGCCGCAACGGCTGCTGTGGGCCAGCACGGGCACCAAGGATCCACAGGCGCCACCCAGCCTCTATGTGGACGCACTGGCGGCCGCAGCCACCATCAATACCGTGCCGGAAAATACCTTGCTGGCCTTTGCCGAACAAGGACGCCCCGGCGCCGCAATGCCGAAAGATAGCGCGGATGCCCAAGCCATGCTGGCACGCATCAGCGACCTGGGCATTGATCTGGACTCCCTGGCCAGTCAGTTGCAGCAGGCTGGGGCCGAGGCCTTCGTGCAATCCTGGCGTCAGTTGATGGACAAAATCGCAGACAAGGCCAGCCGCGCTGACTGAGCAAACCTGGCACTGCCTTTACTTTGCAGTCCCGACAGCCTAGACTGGATCGCTCATTCGCCAGTAACGGAGGAGAGTAGATCATGTTCACAAGACGCGTTCTCACCACCGTCAGCGGAGTCTTCGCGCTGACCCTGTGCGCCACCGCCAGTGCCCATCATGGCTGGTCCGGCAATACCCAAGCCATCGAAGTAAGCGGCACCGTCGTCACCAACGTCAGTCTCGCCGGCCCTCATGGCACCATGCAGATCCGCGATGCCGACGGCAATGTCTGGGATCTCACCCTGGCACCTGGTGCCCGCACCAGCCGCGCCGGTCTCAAGGAAGACGTATTGCCGATGGGCGCGGAAGTCACCATTCGCGGCATGCGTAACGACAATCCCGAGCGTTACGAAGTCAAAACCCGCCGCGTCAGCTGGAATGGCCAGAATTTCGACGTCTATCCCGAGAGTTGATGCTGTCGTTCCTGCAATGGCTTGAAGCCTCATTATTGGCCCAGACCCTGAGAAGTTTCGGGGTCTGGACCTATGGCATCCTCAACCTCTTCCACATCCTTGGCATCAGCACTCTGTTCGGCAGCATCCTGTTGTTGGATTTACGCCTGCTGGGCTTGTGGCGCCATACCCCCATCATTGTCTTCAGCCAGCCCATCGTGCCCGTCGCGGCCACTGGCTTTGGGCTTGCGGTGGTGAGTGGGATATGCATGATTTCTGTAAATGCGACAGAGTATTATGGAAATCCTTTCATGTTTTACATTAAGTTTCCTGCCCTGTTGTTGGCGATCATCAATGTGGTCGTTACCCAACGCCTGCCGGCTTGGCGGGTGGTGCGTGCCGGGGGTGAACCGGCGCGGGGCTATGCCCGACCCCTGACCATCGCTGGCGGTATTTCCCTGGCATTGTGGTTGACTGTGATTGCCGCTGGGCGCATGGTGGGCTACTGGTGATCCTGGCTTACGTCTGCCCATCCCACTTTTCTGGCAACGGTTTATTCTTGTGACCCGCCCTTCAGTGGCCAGCCAGGGAGCGGTCCCCCCTTCCCCCCGCCTTCAGCCTCCGGACGCCGCCAGGACGGCGCTGCGGAACTCGTCGCTACGCTCCTCAAACAGTCCTCGCTTGAATCCGTCCTGACGACGCCCGGGAAAACGCTTCAAAGCGGGGGG
>JBJHAY010000360.1:0-3500 GCA_050485205.1 Gammaproteobacteria bacterium | reverse complement strand
CCTCTATACCGATCGTGTCGTCGCCCTGGCCGGGCCGCAGGTGGAACACCCGCGGCTGCTGCGCACGCGCCTCGGCGCCAACCTCGAGGAATTGACCGCGGGCCAGCTCCGCGCCGGTGACAACCGCATTGTTTCCGGCTCCGTGCTGGGCGGGACCACGGCCGGTGGCGCACTGGGCTACCTTGGCCGCTACCACGATCAGGTGAGCGTATTGCTGGAAGGCACCCGGCGCGAACTGATGGCATGGCTGTCTCCCGGCACCCGGCGCCACTCCCTGCTGCGAATTTATGTGTCCCAGTTCAGCAAGAGCCTGCGCCTGGCCTATACCACCAACACCAACGGCAGCGAGCGCGCCATGGTGCCGGTCGGGGCCTATGAGAAGGTGATGCCGCTGGATATCCTGCCGACCCAGTTGCTGCGTTCACTGATCGTTGGTGATACCCAGACCGCCCAGGAACTGGGCGCGCTGGAGCTGGATGAAGAAGATCTGGCCCTGTGCACCTATGTGTGTCCCGGCAAGTACGAGTACGGCCCGATCCTGCGCGACAATCTGACCCGCATCGAGAAGGAGGGCTGACCGATGGCACTGCGACGGCTTCTGGACAGCATCGAGCCCCACTTCCACAAGGGGGGCAAGCTGGAAAAGTGGTATCCCCTGTACGAGGCGGTGGATACCATTTTTTACGCTCCGGGCAGCGTGACCCGCACCACTGCCCATGTGCGCGATGGCATCGACCTCAAGCGCATCATGATTACGGTGTGGCTGTGCGCCTTTCCGGCCATGTTCTATGGCATGTACAACGTGGGTCATCAGGCCAACCTGGCGATGGCCGAGCTGGGTATGGTGGCCGGCGAGGGCTGGCGCCATGTCATGATCAGTGCTCTGGCTGGCTATGACCCCTCCAGTATCTGGGACAGCTTCTGGCACGGTTTCTGGTACTTTGCTCCAATCTACTTCGTCACCTTCGTGGTCGGCGGTTTCTGGGAAGTCCTGTTTGCGGTCAAGCGTGGTCATGAGGTCAATGAAGGCTTCTTTGTTACCTCCATCCTGTTTGCCCTGATCTGCCCACCCGACCTGCCACTGTGGATGGTCGCCCTGGGTATCAGCTTTGGCGTGGTCATCGGCAAGGAAGTGTTTGGCGGCACCGGCAAGAACTTCCTCAACCCGGCACTGACCGGTCGTGCCTTCCTGTTTTTCGCCTATCCGGCGCAGATGTCCGGGGATGCGGTGTGGACGGCGGTGGATGGCTATACCGGCGCCACCGCACTGTCCGTGGCCTACAGTGACGGCATGGCGGCCCTGCAATCGCAGCTGACCTGGATGGACGCCTTCGTCGGCAATATGCAGGGGTCCATCGGTGAGACCTCCACCCTGGCGATTCTCATCGGCGGGGCAGTACTGTTGTGGACGGGTATTGCCTCCTGGCGCATCGTGCTCGGGGTGTTCCTGAGTATGGTCGTGTTCTCGACCCTGTTCAACCTGATCGGCTCTGCCACCAACCCGATGTTCGCCATGCCCTGGTACTGGCACCTGGTGCTGGGTGGCTTCGCCTTCGGCATGATCTTCATGGCGACGGACCCGGTGTCCGCGGCCATGACCGATCAGGGCAAGCTGATGTTCGGTGCTCTTATCGGCCTCATGGTGGTGCTGATCCGCGTGGTCAACCCCGCGTTCCCCGAGGGCATGATGCTGGCGATCCTGTTCGCCAACCTGTTCGCCCCCCTGATCGACCACTACGTGGTGCAGTCGAATGTGAAACGGAGGCTTGCCCGTGGCTAACAACGACACCATCAAGAAGACGCTGATCGTCGCTGTCTCCCTGTGTATCGTCTGCTCCCTGGTGGTTTCCACCGCGGCGGTCCTGCTCAAGCCGGCCCAGATCGCCAATCAGGAGCAGGACCGGATGCGCAATATTCTTGCGGCAGCCGGCCTGTTGCAGCCCGGGGTGAGCGTGCAGCAACAGTTCGACGAGCGTGTGGAGACGCGCATGGTGGATCTGCGCACCGGTCGCTTCACTGATGAAGTGTCCCTCGATCAGGGCTTCGATCCCCTGCGCTCTACCCGTGATCCGTCCATGTCCATGCGCCTCGACCGGCGCGAGGATATCGCCGGCATCCAGTCCCGGGAGCATTTTCGCGATGTCTATCTGGTTCGTCGCGACGGCGAGCTGGATCGCGTCATCTTGCCAGTGCGGGGTTATGGCCTGTGGTCGACCATGCACGGCTTCCTGGCGCTGGAATCGGATCTCAATACCGTGGTGGGTATCACCTTCTTTGAGCACGGTGAAACCCCCGGCCTGGGCGGTGAAATCGACAATCCGCGCTGGAAGCGCCTCTGGGAAGGCAAGCAGGTCTTCCGTGACGGCGAGGTCGAGCTGACCGTGGTCAAGGGGAGTGTCGACCCGGATTCACCGATGGCCGAGCACCGGGTGGACGGCCTGTCCGGTGCGACCCTGACCAGTCGCGGTGTTGCCAACATGATCGCCTTCTGGCTCGGCGACAAGGGCTACAAACCATTCCTGAACAATCTGAAAGCCGGGGAGGCCTGAGTCATGGCCAACAAATTCAAGGAAACATTGTTCGAACCGGTCTTCACCAATAACCCGATTGCCTTGCAGATTCTCGGTATCTGTTCGGCGCTGGCGGTGACCACCAGCCTCAATGTGACCCTGGTGATGTGTGTCGCGGTGATTGCGGTCTGTGCCTTCGCCAACCTCTCGGTATCGCTGATTCGCAACCACATTCCCAGCAACATCCGTATCATCGTGCAAATGGTGATCATTGCCTCGCTGGTGATTGTGGTTGACCAGCTGCTCAAGGCCTATGCCTACGAGATCAGCAAGCAGCTCTCGGTGTTTGTCGGCCTGATCATCACCAACTGTATCATCATGGGGCGCGCCGAGGCCTTTGCCATGAAAAATGGCCCCGTGATCAGTTTCGTCGACGGTATCGGCAATGGTCTCGGCTACAGCGTGGTGCTGATCGCCGTGGCTATCGCGCGCGAACTGCTGGGCTCCGGTTCCCTTGCGGGCTTCCAGATCATGCCCCTGGTCACCGAGGGCGGCTGGTACAACCCCAATGGCCTGATGCTGCTTGCTCCCAGTGCCTTCTTCCTGATCGGCCTGTTCATCTGGGCCCTGCGTGCCTGGAAGACCGAGCAGGTTGAAGCGCCGGACTTCACCATCGCCCCCAATACCACCTCGAAGGAGGCCTTCTGATCATGGAACAGTATCTGGGCCTGTTCGTCAGGGCCATTTTTGTCGAGAACATGGCGCTGGCCTTCTTCCTGGGCATGTGTACCTTCCTGGCCATTTCCAAGAAGATTTCCGCCGCCTTCGGTCTGGGTATCGCCGTGATCGTGGAGCTGACCATCTCCGTGCCGGTCAACAACCTGATCTTCAATCATCTGCTGCGCGACGGCGCCCTGGCCTGGGCCGGGTTGCCGGGTGTGGATCTCAGCTTCCTGGGCCTGCTCAGCTACATCGGCGTGATTGCGGCCA
>JBJHAY010000359.1:0-3534 GCA_050485205.1 Gammaproteobacteria bacterium | reverse complement strand
CATCAGGGTGATGCCGGCGGCATGCATGGCGACGTCGGTGCCGGTGGCCATGGCGATGCCCACATCGGCGGCCGCCAGGGCGGGGGCATCGTTGATGCCGTCTCCCACCATGGCGACCTTGTTGCCTTCGGCTTTCATCCGGCTTACCAGGGCGGCCTTGTCGCCGGGCATGATGTTGGCAAACACCTGTTTGATGCCAAGTGTCTGCGCCACCGCGTTGGCGCTGCCCTGGTTGTCACCGCTGATCATGGCGCTGCCAAGGCCCAGTTGATGCAAGCGTTCGATCGCCTGTCTGGCATTGGGCTTGATTTCATCGGCAAAGGCCAGCAGGCCCAGGGGCTTTTTGTCCGGGCTGGTGCGCACCAGCCAGGAGAGGGTGTGGCCTTGGTTTTCCAGGGATGTCGCCTGCGCTTCAAGGGCTTCGGGTGACAGCCCGAGGTCGTGCAGCAGTTTTCTGCTGCCGAGTTGGAATTCCTCTTCTCCCACCTTGCCGGCGACGCCCTTGCCGGGAATGGCCCGGATGTCTCTTGCCCTGTCGATCTTGAGGCCTGCCTTGTCGGCAGCCTTGATGACTGCCTGGGCCAGGGGATGTTCGCTGCCTGCTTGCAGGGCGGCGGCCAGGTGCAGCAGTTCCGTTTCTTCCAGGTCCAGGGGCAGCATGGCTTTCAGTACAGGCTGGCCGATGGTGAGGGTGCCGGTCTTGTCGAAGGCCACCAGGGTGCTGCGATGGGCGGTTTCCAGTGCTTCGGCATCCTTGATCAGAATGCCATGACGGGCTGCCACGCCGGTGCCTGCCATGATGGCGGTGGGTGTTGCCAGTCCCAGGGCACAGGGGCAGGCGATTACCAGCACCGCCACCGCATTGAGCACGGCCTGGGGCAGGTCGCCGCTCAGTCCCCACCAGAGCGCCAGCGTCAATAACGCGATGACCAGCACCACCGGCACAAAGATCGCGCTGACCTTGTCCACCAGCCGCTGGATGGGCGCCTTGGCCGCCTGGGCGCTTTCCACCAGCTTGATGATGCGGGAGAGGGTGGTGTCGGCGCCGATGGAGAGGGTTTTCACCACCAGCAGGCCTTCGCCATTGATGGCGCCGCCGGTGACCCTGTCGCCAGGCCCTTTGGCCAGGGGCAGGCTTTCGCCGGTGAGCATGGATTCATCCAGGTGGGAGTCGCCTTCGAGAATTTCACCGTCCACCGGCACCCGTTCCCCTGGCAGGATGATGACCTCATCCCCCACCCTGATGGCCTCGACGGCAATCTGCTGTTCTTTTCCATCGGCGGTTCTGAGTCGCGCAGTATCGGGCCGCAGGGCCTGCAAGGCGCGGATGGCTTCAGTGGTCTGGCGCTTGGCCCGGCTTTCCAGCCATTTGCCCAGCAGCACCAGGGTGATGATGACGGCGGAGGCTTCGAAATAGAGCGGCACTTCGGTGCCGGGGGCGCTGGTCAGCAGCAGGAACATGCTGAGGCCGTAAGCGGCCGAGGTGCCCAGGGCCACCAGCAGGTCCATGTTGCCGGTGCGCGCCTTCAGGGCTTGCCAGCCAGCCCGGTAGAAACGGGCGCCGAGCCAGAATTGCACGGGGGTGGCCAGCAGCCATTGGAGATGGCCGGGCGGCATCCAGTGCAGGCCAAAGGGCATCAGCACCATGGGCAGTACCAGCGGCAGTGACAGCAGGGTGGCGATCACCACGGCGCGACGTTCCCGGTCCGCGTGGGGCGTGCTGTCTGCCGGTGCCTGATCCTGGTGAATGGTGGCCTGGTAGCCGGCCTTGTCCAGGGCGGCCAGCAGTTGATCCGGCTTGAGCTTGGGCGTGGCGGTGACCTGGGCGCTATCGGTGGCCAGATTGACGGAGACGTCCGTCACGCCAGGCACGGCAGCCAGGGCTTTTTCCACCCGGCCGACACAGGAGGCGCAGCTCATGCCGCTGATGTCGAGCTGGATGGGCTGGGGCTCCCTGGACTGATGTGCCTTGGCCTGGGCTTGCTTGGACAGGGGGGCTTGTGTGTTCATGGATGTCTGCCTGGGCTCAACGTTTGTATTTGCCGAGCAGGTCCACCAGCTCGTTGAACTTGCGGCGTTGCTCCTCCTGGTTGCCGGAAGCAATGGCGGAGGCGACGCAGG
Organism: Gammaproteobacteria bacterium; assembly: GCA_050485205.1. Classification (GTDB taxonomy): domain Bacteria; phylum Pseudomonadota; class Gammaproteobacteria; order Pseudomonadales; family Pseudohongiellaceae; genus JAVVEZ01. The sequence continues at coordinate 1,413 of JBJHAY010000359.1, read as the reverse complement.
TGTGGCTGTGGGCCTTGAGAATGGCATCTTCCACCTTGCCGATGGCGGCCTTGATGGCCTGCACCTGTTGCAGCACGTCGATGCAGTAGCGTTCCTCGTCGATCATGCGCGCCACGCCGCGCACCTGGCCTTCAATCCGGCTCAGGCGTTTCAGGGTGTTGTCTTTTTCATTGGCTGTGAGCATTGTGGTTGACTCCATACTGGATACCCCTATAGAGTATACCCCTGTGATCATGATGCAAAGACTTCTGTAAAAAAATTTCTGCCTGCGAGTGACGTGTCATGCTGAGAAGGCGATTCATATATTCTTCCCTGTTGCTGGGCGGTGGGCTTGCCCTGCCTGCCTGGGCACAATCCGGCGCCAGCAACCAGATGGCAGGCATGGGGATGTCTGGCGCTCAGGAATGCAACCTCACCGTGAGCGAGGAGAAGCGCCAGGTGGCCGGCAGGGCTGCCAAGGCAGTGCTGGTCAACGGCCAGTTGCCGGCCCCTTTGCTGCGCTGGCGCGAGGGTGAGGAAGTCCTGATCCGGGTAAACAACCGCCTGCGGGAGGAAACGTCGATTCATTGGCATGGCATCCTGCTGCCCTGGCAGATGGACGGGGTGCCGGGGGTCAGTTTCGCCGGCATCCCACCGGGAGAAAGCTTCACTTATCGCTTTCCGCTGAAACAGGCGGGCACCTACTGGTATCACAGTCACTCCGGCTTTCAGGAACAACTGGGGCATTACGGACCTATCATCATAGAACCGCGCGAGCCTGATCCCGTTGCCTGGGACCGGGAATATGTGGTGTTGCTGTCGGACTGGTCCAGGGAAAGCCCCCAGCGCATCTTCAGCAAGCTGAAGAAAATGAGTGACAACTATAACTTCCAGCAGCGCACCCTGGGGGAACTGCTACGCGATGTTCGCAGCCATGGCATGCAAGCTGTGTGGGAGGATCGCCTGATGTGGGGAGACATGCGCATGAGCCCCACTGATCTCTCCGATGTCACCGGCGCCACCTACACCTATCTTGTCAATGGTCATGATCCAGGGGAAAACTGGACCGGACTCTTTGTGCCAGGGGAGCGGGTGAGGCTGCGCTTCATCAATGCCTCGGCCATGAGCATCTTCAATGTGCGCATTCCTGGTCTGCCCATGACCGTGGTTCAGGCCGACGGCCTGGATGTGCAGCCGGTGGAAACCGATGAATTCCAGATTGGCACGGCGGAGACTTTCGATGTGGTGGTGCAGCCCCAGGCGGACACTGCCTACACCATCATGTGTGAAACCAACGACCGCAGTGGTTATGCCCGTGCCACCCTGGCCACCAGGGAAGGCATGGTGGCGCCCGTGCCGCCACGCCGTCCCCGCCCCACGCTGACCATGAAGGACATGGGGATGGATCATGGCCATATGGATCACGCGGGCACG
>JBJHAY010000358.1:0-3543 GCA_050485205.1 Gammaproteobacteria bacterium | reverse complement strand
GGCGATATTGTCGACTGTGAACATGAACATCTCGCCCAGTGGGGTGCTGATGGGCGCCAAGCCACCACTGATGCCCGCGGGCAGATTCTCCCACAGCCCTGTCAGGCGCTCGCTCACCTGTTGCCGCGCCCAGTAGATGTCGGTGCCTTCCTCGAAGTCCAGGGTGATGGCGGTGAGCGAATACTTGGAAATGGAACGCAATATGGTCTGGCGCGGTATCCCCAACAGCTCCACCTCGACGGGGTGGGTGATGAGGCTTTCCACTTCCTCGGGGGTCATGCCAGGTGCCTTGATGATGATCTTGACCTGGGTGGGAGAAATGTCGGGAAAGGCATCGATGGGCAGGGACATCAGCGCACGCCCTCCCACTCCCAGCAACAGCAGCGTCAGCAGGCACACCAACAGGCGCTGACTGAGGGCAAACTGAATCAGCCCCCCCAGCATCACTCGGCTCCACCCAGGCCCAGTTGAATGCCCTTAAGCAAGGAAGCACCACTCACCACCACTTGCTCGCCTGCCTGCAAGCCCTGAACTGCCAGGTAATCAGCTCCCACCGGCAGCAAGGACAGCACCCGCGCTTCCACCCCTTCGGAGCTGGCGACATAGACCGTGGTCTCCAAGCCGTTGTACACCACCGCGGATGCCGGCACCAGAACCCCGCCTCCACCCGGCGGCACCAATACCGGCATCGCTTGTCCCGGCAGGTAGGGCACATCATCGTCAAACTCCGCCATGATCATGACAGTCTGGCGCCGGGCCTCCACCTGGCGCGGGATTTGGCGCAGGCTCAGCGTGCTGGCGCCAGCAGAGGTCGACAGGGTCTGTCCAAGCCTGAGTGTGACCGCCAGGGTTGCGGGTATTTCCACCCTCAGCCACTGTCGATCGCCGCTGCGTAGGTTGCCGACCACCTGCTGCGCGGCGACCTGATCACCGACATTGACCATGCGGTTCAACAATTCACCAGTTGCGGGAGCCCTGATCGGATACAATCCCAGCCCCTCTCCACTTTGCCTCAAGCGCGTCAGGCTGGCGGCATCGAAACCGGCTCGCGCCAATTGCTCACGGGCTGTTCTCTCGCTGCTGCTGGCCTGATCATGCTGGCGCTGTGTCTGGCTCAGGCGCTGGCGTGAGATGACGCCCTCGTTAAACAGGCTTTGATCCTTCTGCAGCGCAAACTGCGCACTCTCCAACGCAATGCCACTGTCGATCCAGTGTTGCTGCAACGCCATCAATGTCTGGCTGCGCAAAATCAGCAAGGGTTCCCCTGCCTGAATCGAATCCCCCGGCATCCGCGACCAGGATTCGACAATACCTTCGTGGAGGGACACCAGGCCCGCGGCGCTGTCCGGCGCATTCACCACCATGCCCGGATAGCTTGAGCCGCTGGCGCCATCCATCTCCATGGCCGGGGCGAATACCAGGCCCAGGCGCGCGCTATCGTCCTCGCTCAAGGCAATGATTTCCTGGGCCCTGGCCATCATGGCAGCAGCCGTCAGGCTCAGGCACAGCACCATGATCACGGTCTTCATGGCAACACTCCCACTATCTGGTTGAGTTCGCCATGCAGGCGCGCCTGTCTCATTTCCAACATCGATACCTGCCTGGCACTTGCTCTCGCCCGCTGCATGGACAGCACCACCTGGGTCATGTCGATCTCCCCCAGTTCGAAGGCCACCAGCGCCATGTCCCACTGCCGACGCTCCAAGGCCGCCTGTTCCCGACCCAGCACCAGTTCCCGTTCCAGCACGAACAACTCATGCTCCACCTCATGCAATGCCAAGGTCAGTTCTCTCCTGGTCTGCTGATAGGCCACTTCGGACTCGGTCTTGTCGCGCATGGCGCTGCTGACCTTGGCATCGACATAGCCACGCCCCCCAAAGGGCACATTGACGGAGAGACTGACACTGTCCACGAAGTTTTGCATGCGAAAGTCGCGCTGACGCCGATTGCCCAAGATCAAGGTAGGATTGCCGCGCGCGGCAAGGCGGGTTTGTTCCACCTGTCCCTGTTTGACGTCGATGCTGGCCTGGAGGAAGCGCAATTGGGGATGGCTGGATTCTATGTCCCCGATTTCCACGGGATCTTCCACCGCTATCACGCCGGGCCGTGCCCGCAAGCCAGTGAGAGTGACGTACTCGAACTCTGCGTCCACCACCGCCGCCTCGGCCCGCAACAGTTGACGCTGCTGATCCAACAGGGCCGTGCGTGCCTGCATCACATCTCGTTCGGCGGCTTCACCAGCGGCAAACAGTATTTCAGTCAGTTGCAACAGCGCCTGGGCATCCTGCACGGCCTGGGTTTCCACCCGCACAAGCTCGTCGGCATCCGCCAGATCCGCCAGGTTGGTGCGCAGCCTGCCGGCTATTGTGAGCATCAACAGCTCACGCCAGGCCCTCAGCTCCTGGTCATACTGCTGTCCCAAGCGCTGGGCATCATGGCGCTCACCAGGGCGCCACAAGGGTAGTTGCAGGCCGTATTCCATTTCCATCAGACCCTGATCCGTCAGATAACGGTCATCGATGTAATTCACCTGTAAGCTGGGGCGACCGGCGATCCAGCGCCTGCCTGCTTCCAGATAAGCCCTGGCCTCCTCATCTCTGGCAGCAAGGGCTATGAATTCCGGCGAATGCCGCATGGTTTGCTGCAGCAGAATATCGACATTCAAGGCCGCATCCCGCTGCAGAGGCTCGTGATCAAAGGCCAACAAACTGCCGGCAGCCAGCATCAGTTGCGCCAGCAGCAGGCAGCGGAAAATAGTTGCGGTTGGAGACTTCACCTTTAGAATGACTCAGGTAGTGACACGCCGCATTCTAAAAAGTCTTATGTGAAAATTTCGTCAATGGACGCCAGGCAGCATGAAAATTCTGGTCATCGAGGATAATCGCGACATCGCCGCCAACATCGCCGACTATCTGGAGCCAAAGGGCCACATTCTGGATTTTGCCATGGACGGTCCAGGTGGTCTGCGCCTGGCCACGGCAAGCTCACACGATGCCATCGTTCTCGATGTGATGCTGCCTGGCCTTGATGGCATGGACCTTTGCCGCCGTCTGCGCCTGGAGGCCGGCCTGCATACCCCGGTACTGATGCTGACCGCCAGGGATCAACTGGAAGACAAACTGGCGGGTTTCGCCGCCGGGGCCGACGACTACCTGGTGAAACCCTTTTCGGTGCGGGAACTGGAGGTACGTCTGCAAGCCTTGGTGAAGCGCGCCAACCGCCAGACAACCCCCACATTGCTGAACGTGGCAGACCTCAGCCACGACCCCCAAACCCTGGAAACCCAGCGCGGTGGCCAACGCCTGGAACTGAATCCGATTCAACGCAAACTGCTGGAATTTCTCATGCACAACTCCCACAGAGTGGTGCCGCGGGAGGAACTGGAGTTTCACATCTGGGGTGACGTGCTGCCGGACAGCGACGTACTGAGAACCCATATCTACAGCCTGCGCAACCTGATCGACAAACCCTTCGAGCAGAAGCTGCTCCACACAGTTCATGGCACCGGCTACCGCCTTGCCGCCATTTGAGACTCACCATGCA
>JBJHAY010000357.1:0-3554 GCA_050485205.1 Gammaproteobacteria bacterium | reverse complement strand
TGCAATGACTGGCCATGTCCGTCAGGCAGCCTGTTGTTTCCTTTTGTGTTTATTGGTGTTCTCCGGTCTTGGCACTGATTGCAGTCGGTTGCAGTCGGACATGCCCATGGGCATCTGCTGGGCAGAGCCAAATGGGACAATTTCGCAGGCTGCTAGGGTAGCTTGATTCAGGGGTGAAATAAACCATGGCGGGGCCAAATCGTGTAGCATGCCACATTTCCCGCCCCGTCCATTGCATCAGGGAGGCATCCAGTTCAACCATGTCCATCAAGCGCCCCCCCCTACCATTTTTTGACACACTGAAGGCCATGCCCAACCCATACAAGGAAAGGGTGGAGTCATTGAATCATTTGGCTGATTTGGTTCCGAATGATGCAGTCCACGATTATCAACATGCCAGCGAGTTTTTATACAGCTATCGCGGCAGCCCGGACACATTCACCACCTACCGCCGCGAAATAGAGCACTTTCTGCACTGGTGCTGGTTGGTGGCCGGCAAATCCCTGCGCCAAGTGGAACGCCATGACATTGAGCAATACGTCGCCTTTGCCCGTCACCCGCCCCAGGCATGGATCGGCACTTCACAGCAAGCACGCTATCTGGAGCGGGAAGGCCGGCGCCTGCCAAATCCCGAATGGCGGCCCTATGTCACGGGAGTCGAAAATGGTACCCCCCTGCCCTATTCCCTGTCCCAGGGTGCTCTGCAATCTCTGTTCGCGGTTCTGGGAAGCTTCTACAATTTTCTGATTCAGGAAGATTACACAAGTCTCAATCCCGTTTCCCAGATTCGCCAGAAAAGCCAATTTCTGCGCAAGGCACAAGGAGTCAAGCCGATACGCAGGTTATCAGAATTGCAATGGTCGTGTGTCATGGAGGCCGCCGAAACCATGGCACGGGAAAACCCTATTGAACACGAACGAACCCTGTTCATCATCAATGCGCTGTTTGGCATGTATCTGCGTATATCAGAGTTGGTGGAGACTCCACGCTGGACTCCCACCATGGGGGATTTTGAGCGTGATCTCGACGGCAACTGGTGGTTCAGAACCGTGGGCAAGGGCAACAAGGAACGCTTGATTTCCGTGAGCGACGCCATGTTGGCCGCGCTCAGGCGTTATCGTCTTGCGCGGGGAATGAGTGAGCTGCCGGTCCCCGGAGAATCAGCACCTTTGATTCCCCGCAACCGTGGCCGCGGTGGCATTACCAGTACACGCATGATCCGGCTGATCGTGCAGCAGTGTTTTGATCGCGCCGAAACCCGGCTGCGGCAAGAAGGATTCGACGAGGAAGCACGGCAATTGCAGGCCGCCACGGTACACTGGCTGCGGCATACCGGCATCTCCGAGGATGTGAAACACCGGCCAAGGGAACATGTGCGGGACGACGCGGGTCATGGCTCCAGCGCCATCACCGACCGCTACATAGATGTGGAACTCAAGGAGCGCCATGCCTCCGCCAGAAAAAAGCGGCTGAGGCCCGATTGACAAGGATTACCGGCACTGAAACAGGGCAAGTCCGGGATTTTAGTAAAAAAACAATGCAACTCTTTATAAGATCAGGTAAATTTTATGGAAAAGCCGTGGTCTTAAGGAACAAGACCCGAGCCAGGGAAGTAAAGGCTTTAAATCCGATCAACTGGCCTCAATAATTACTATTGAGGCAAATGGATTGTGATCATTGACATGCAGCAGGCGCGAGAATTCGATATGAGCAAGGTGACAACATTGATGAGCGGCAACCCCATGACCAGAATACTGGGATCCCTGGCCCTGAGCCTGATGTTCCTGGCCAGCGCTGCCTGGTCGCAGCAAAGCTCACAGTTGTTGCCTGCGGATATTCCCCTGGATGTGGATACCATCTACCGTCAGCTGGAGCCCCAACCCGACTACAGTGACACGACCCGCAACATTTTACGGCAAATGATCCGCAACCATTACGAGGACATCATTCTCAACGATGACTTTTCCAGCGACCTGTTGGACAGCTATATAAAGGTGCTGGATGGCTCCAGAATCCACTTTACCCAGACAGACATTGATAGCTTCGAACATTATCGCCACCAACTGGATGACCTCTTGGAAGCAGGCGATGTGACCCCCGGCTACGAAATCTACAATCGCTTCCAACGCCATATGATCGAGCGCTTGGTCTATTCCATCGAACTGGTGGAAGACGACTCTGTGGAGTTTGATTTCTCCCTGGCGGAAAACATTGAAATGGACCGCAAGGATGCCGCCTGGCCCGCTGACTACGATGAGTTGCGGGACCACTGGCGCAAGCGCGTGAAAAGCAGCCTGCTGAGCCTCAAGCTCACAGACAAGGATCTGGACGAATCCCGTGAGTTGCTGAGCAAGCGCTACCGCTCCCAGTTGAGCCAGGTGCTGAAGACCAACAATCTGGATGTGTACCAGCGCTACATGGATGCCATGACCATGACCTTCGATCCGCATACCCAGTACTATGCACCCCGGGCAGCGGAAAACTTCAACATGAGCATGCGTCTGTCCTTGGAAGGCATTGGCGCCGTCCTGACCACTGAGGATGAATACACCAAGGTGGTGAGCATCGTTTCTGGTGGCCCCGCCGACCTGGGAGGGCAATTGAAGCCTTCCGACCGCATTGTTTCGGTTGCCCAGGGCGACGAGGAATTCGTCGACGTCATCGGCTGGCGCGTGGACGACGTGGTGCAGTTGATCCGTGGCCGCAAAGGTTCCGTGGTTCGCCTCAACGTGATTCCCGCCACTGCCGAGAACAGCCTGCAAACCCAGGTCATCAGCATTACCCGCGACACGGTGAAGCTGGAAGAGTCTTCCGCCAAGAAACAAATAGTCACTATCGACAATGACGGCATCGAGTACAAAATCGGGGTCATTGAGCTGCCAACTTTCTACATCGATTTCGAAGCCTTGCAGAACCGCGATGAAAACTACCGCAGCAGCACTCGTGATGTGCGCAAGCTGCTGGAAGAGCTGAAGCAGGAAGGTGTTGACGCCGTGGTAGTGGACCTGCGTCGCAACGGTGGCGGTTCGCTGAGCGAGGCCAATTCCCTGGTGGGTCTGTTCATCCGTCGTGGCCCCACGGTGCAGGTGCGCAGCGCCGATGGCACCAATATCGTCCAGGGTGACCCCGATCCTGAAATCGTCTATGACGGCCCCCTTGCGGTGCTGGTAAATCGTCTCAGCGCCTCGGCCTCGGAAATCTTCGCCGGTGCCATCCAGGATTACCAGCGCGGTATCGTGGTCGGTAGCCAGACCTTCGGCAAGGGCACCGTACAGGAATTGATCCCCCTGGGTGATGGCCAGATGAAGATCACCCGCGCGAAGTTCTACCGGATTTCCGGGGAAAGCACCCAGCACAAAGGGGTCATGCCCGACATCATCTACCCTGACATGCTCGACATCGCCGATGACATCGGCGAGAGCGTACTACCCCACGCCATGCCCTGGGATACCATTGATGCCAACTACTACCGCCCCTATGCGGATCTGGCACCGATGATCCCCGTCCTGCGGGAGCTGCACGAAGTCAGAACCAGTGATGACCCGGACTTCAAC
>JBJHAY010000356.1:0-3557 GCA_050485205.1 Gammaproteobacteria bacterium | reverse complement strand
TCCCCAACCCTGATGCAGCTCACCCGTCAGCAGTACTTCGGCAAAGTCCTGGGTCAGATCACGAATACCTTTCTTATCCGATACCACGTAATCCGCGGCAGCCTGTGAGGCATTGCCATGACCAAAGATATTCAAGGGCACGCAGTCACGGATTGAATTGTCGTTGAAGATCGGGGAATCAACCGGCCTGACACCATTGGGATAAACCGTGACCATGGTGGTGGGCACTGTACGGCCTTCCATGGATGCGGCCAGTTGTGCCGGGGTCGGATTGTAAAGCTGAACATTACACATGATCTGGCCGGTTTGCGGATGGCGCACGGCATCCATGGCCATGTGCAAACGGTCGATCCTCAGCATGTTCTCCACTTCGGAAGTCAGTTTGGATTCACCGCGCTGGTAAGAAGCCCTCAGGTCCCAACCATTGCTGAATGCATGATCGAATCCAACGGTGGCCGACCACATCTGACTGATATTGGTATCACTTCTATCGTCGTAGTAGTTGATATTATCGCCAGTCCGCAACTGACCAATCTTGTCGATGCGCAAGGAAGTTCTGCCCTCCTCGATCATGGTCTGGCGCACAATCTCCGGCAAGAATGGGTTTTCGATATAGACCGTGGAAAAGTATTGCTGGCCCTGTTCGGGGTTACCACGGCGGCCATGGGTATTGGACTCGGTGCGTCCCATCATCACCTGGGCGAAGAGCTGGGTGCTGTCGTTCATGTCGAACTTGATGGCGGAGAAGGCAGAACGCTGCACCACCTCGGCGCCGAAGGGACCACCGTCGAAGGATTGCATGGCAATGGAGGCCTCCGGCCCACCCGCCTGCATGCCGTTGGAACCGGCACCGACCCTGTTGGGGAAGTCACCGTCGATAAAGGGCCGGATATCACGCCCGTCCTCGGTAAATACCATCCTGTTGAGACGGGAGCCAGGGGCAGTGATCATGCCTGCCGCGCTCTGGGTGGCCGAATGTGCGTAGGGCACCGTCAACCTTTGCGGATTGGTGCCGGGCGGATCATTGGGACTCCATGCCGGGTTGATGACCCAGCCCCAGCTCTGCCAATTGGAAATATCCTGGGGAGTGCGGTAAATCTGGTTGACCTGGCGTGATTCAATGGAGCCGATCAGATGGATGCGGTCGCCGATCTTGGTGCCGCCGGCCACTGAGAAGTTCCAGTTGAAGCCATCACCAAATTCCGTGACACCGGTGGACACGTTGGTCTTGAGGCCTTCGAATTCGCGATCGAGCACAAAGTTGACCACGCCCGCCAGGGCGTCAGCGCCATAGGCCGCGGAGGCACCCCCTGTGACCACGTCCACGCTGCGTACCAGCGCCATCGGGAAGTTGTCGATGTTGACGGTGCTGGCCCTGTCGGCGGGCACGATACGGGAACCATCGAACAGCACCAGGGTGCGCTGCTTGCCCATGTTGCGCAAATTGAGATAACTGCCGGCCGCGTCGCCGAACAGACTACCGCCGCCACGTTGAGCTGTCTGGGTATTGAGGAATTGTGGCAGGTTGTCCAATTGTTCGGAAATGGGCGCGCCGGGGTTGAAGTCACGGATTTCGTCCGGTGTCACCACGGTGACCGGATTGGGCGTCACCATGCCATCGGTCTGGCGGATACGCGAACCTGTCACCGAAATTTCTTCCAGCCGCTCCGATTGCTGTCCTTGTTGCGCCTGAACCTGAGGGCTCAATACCAGCGCCGCCGCGACCGCCAACGAAAGATTTTTTATTCTGGGACATTGCAGGTTGGATGTGCTCATAGTTTTCCCCTTGAAAATGCACATTTATAATTGATGGGCCTCCCGAACCCAGCGCGGAACAAGCTCCCGGGTAAGAAACCAATGCAGGAAAATTCAAGGAAAATAGACTGAAAGACGCGAACCGCATGCCTGCCAGTGTGGACGTTCGATCCGGCATGGCACCGGCTCTTCCCCTTTCAACACCAGACAGATAACTGCCGCAGCTTGTGGACTGTAGACCAACGGTTACTACGCTGGCAACAACCCCAGCTTACCCCCCCTGACGTGCCATTGTTACCATGGCTACGCTATTTTTCTTTTTGATTTCAGATAGTTGAACGCATAATCGAAAAGATGGACCTCGTCGAAGCGTTCAAAAACCGCGCTACGTGAACGAACATACTACCGGTTGCGGAGTTTGGCAAGCAGTTTGATATACAAACAAAAACAGCAAAGATTGGGACGGGAAGGCATGGTGTTGGCATCCAGGCGGTTTGCCAACACAGTCAAGAAAAGCATGGGTGGAAAACAAGTCAAAAAAAGGGGCACCATGGTGCCCCTTTTTTGTGCTCATGCCAGGCGCATCAATGTGCCAGCGGATCGGGACGGACCTGGAACTGCACCATCTTGCCGACGGTACCCTTGCCACCCTCCACGTGCCAGATCAGGTGGGTGCCGTAGTTGGCCCACAGACTGCGCCCCTTCCAGCCGGCGTTGACATCGTCGATGCGGCCATCCAGGCCACGCTGGTAGAAGCCCAGGGGATAGGGAACCCGCAGTTTGGTCCACTCGCCAGTCTCGGGATCCAGCACCAGCAGGGCGTCGGAGTTGGAACCGGTCAGGATCGGCGTGTTGGCGCCGAAGCCACTGACGTTGTACTGGTCCACCCAGCCGAAGTAGTGGAAGTCCGAGGGCACATCGCTGTTCTCGAAGGTGGGACCATCGGTCTTGTACCAGGTCCAGGCGTCCTCGCAGTGACGGCCCAGGTGGGCGCCTGGGGCGGTGGGCGCCTGGCACTTGTCACGCTCGAACTTGGCCCAGTGGCTGCTGCCGGACATGGCCACCCATACAGTGCCATCCAGCGCCATGTCGACACCACGGGGATCATAGCCCGGCTCGGGTACTTCATAGACCTCGGTGATGCAGGTCTCGGGGGGGTTGTTGCCGCGATCGACCCGCACCAGATAACCGGGATAGTCCTCGGACACCCCCCACACCACATTGGCATTGGTGGGATCCGGAATCACCGTGTAGAGGTTGTAGCGGGCCTCGGAGTCCAGGTTAGGATCCGGGTTGGGCTCACCCCAGGCATTCCACGGCTTGGTGATGACGCCATCGCCGTTGGTATCGACAATCTGCGGGCACCAGCCCTGGGAGGCCTGTTCGTCGTGGGTCAAATCCCAGGTGCGGGTGTCGATCCAGCCGACGATGGGACCCAGCAGTTCGTTGAAGTACACGGTGCGCTCGGGATTGTTGGCGAACTGCAAGTGGTGGGTCGCGAAGCAGGTGTCGATCAGCTCGAACTCGCCGGTGGCGGGATCGAACACCGATGCCTGCCGGTTGCTGAAGGTCAGCGGGTAGTACTGGGCGTACTTGTTGTCGGAGTCACGGCCACACCAGGCAGGCTGGCGGTCACGCACCTTGGAGGTCATCCACACCCGGCCCATGGAATCCATCATCGGGTTGTGCGGGTCGGCGGGATTTTCAGGACCCCACAGGTGCTGCATGCCCCAGAAATTGGAAGGCTGGCCGGGCGGCGGGAAGCGTGATGGCACTTCACGGGGATCTTCCCTGGTGGGAAT
>JBJHAY010000355.1:0-3557 GCA_050485205.1 Gammaproteobacteria bacterium | reverse complement strand
GTGGGTTACCTCGGTGTCTGTTCAGTGCCTTGCTGTTGCGGGTAGCATCCTACCCCCTTGTTTACTCTGCTTTTTTACCTTGCTTTGCGTTTACGCCAGCTGTGTGGCATAGGATTGCTGATATCGCAACACAGCCCAACCGATCCGGGCCAGCTTGTTGGCCAAGGCCACCGTGGCCTTGTTCTTGCCTCGCCGCTCACTGACCTGCAGTGCCCACCGGCTTAGGCGATCCTGTCGGCGTGGTGCCTGTTGCAAGAGGCTACGGGCGCCGTGGATCAGCAGGCTACGCAAGTAGCCATCCCCACGCTTGCTGATACCCAGCAAAATCTCTTTCCCCCCACTGCTGTGTTGACGTGGCACCACGCCGACACTGGCGGCCACATCCCGACCACTGCGGAAGTTTGTGCCATTGCCGATGGCACAGACCATGGCAGCGGCCAGTACCGGTCCATACCCAGGGACACTCTGCAGGCGCTTTACTTCCTCCTGTTGACGGGACAGCACCAACAGTTGTCTGTCGTAAAAGGCCAGTTGCTCTTCCATCACACGCCATTGCTCTGTGACAGAGGCCAACAGATGCCGCAGCAACGGCGACAGTTCATTGTTGGCATCCTCCAGGGCATCAGCCAAGGTACAGCGCAGACTGGCGATGCCTTTGGGCATGACTATCCCGTGTTCTGCCAACAGGGCACGTAATTGATTACACAGGGCAGTGCGTTGTGCCATCAGCAATTGGCGCATTTGCAGTAAAGCTTGCATTTCCTGTTGCATGAGGGTTTTTGGCGTCACGAAGCGTCTGCCAGGGCGGCCTGCCGCCGCGACGATGGCGCGGGCGTCGTTGTAATCGTTCTTGTTGCCACACCGATAGGCTGTGACGTGCTGAGCGGCGATGAGTTTGACCTCGTGCCCAAGGGCCGTGATCTGGCGATACCAGTAATTGGATCCCCCGCAGGCTTCCATGATGATAAGACAAGGAGGCTGTTGGGCCAGGAATGGAAGCAACTGACGACGTTTGAGCACCTTCTTCAGGCGTTCATGTTGGTGCTGGTCAAATCCCACGAGATGGAAAACGGATTTTGCCAAATCAATGCCTATGGTAGTAATCTGCATGTCGGTCTCCTCCGGTACTTGTCAGATGGTTGTGTTTCCACGCCTTCCATCTTGGCGCAATGCGACGCCGAAAAGGAGGGGGGAGACCATTACATCATCCCTGGGGGCTCTGGCTGCGACATCCTGTCGCAGACAGTTTTTGCACCAACCCCCCAATGACCGGCTCCGAAGCTTCAACGTTGTTGAGCTTGTGTTTGCACTAGCGACAGGTCGCGAGCAGGGGTGTCAGGATTGCCAGCAAGCCGTCCAGGAGGCGGATACTATGAGCACATTGAACAGAAGAGAATTCATGGCCCTTTCCACCGTCCCCGTGCTGGCGGCAGCCGCCGGCAACGCCCTGTCCCAGTCCTCGCCAGCCGGCAATGACTGGGTGGTCTCCATGCATCAAATCAGTTCCGCCGGCCACGACTTCCGCACTGCCGTGGAAGGTTGGGCCCGGGCCGGCATCAAGTTCGTGGAGCCGGATCTGGTCAAGGCCCGCGAGTTCGAGCAAAGCCAGGGCAGGGGCGCTGCCAAGCGTCTTCTGAATGACCTTGGCCTGACGGTGGTGTCCTCCAGCAATCAGTTGTTTCTGGAAGAAAGCGGCCCGCGCCGTGCCCAGGCCATCGAGGATCTGAAATGGAAGGTGGAAATGGCCGAGTCCATCGGCGCCGACCGTCTGGTGATTCCTTCAGCCGCCAGTGAAACCCATGACATGGAAAGCTATGATCAGGTCTATGAAAATCTGCGTGAAGCCGCCGAGATCGCCAGGCCACACAACGTCGCCCTGATGGTGGAGTTCACTCGTGCCTCGCGCCTGATCGCCACTGTCCGCACGTCCCTGCATGTGGTGCGCACTCTGGATCATCCCAACATCAAGTTCATGCTGGACCTCTACCACTTCTGGGCCGGCATGAGCAAGTTCGAGGACCTGAATGAAATCCGTCCCGGCGAAATCCATCACGTCCATTTTGCCGATACTCCGGCCGAGCCCACCTATGAAGTTTTTCTGCAGAAGGATCGCGCCTGGCCAGGCGAGGGTATCGCGCCCCTGGCCCGCATTGTCGCGGAACTGAAACGCCTGGGCTACAGTGGGCCTGCTTCCCTGGAGTTATTTGACCCAGAGGTTCAAAATGCCGATCCATTCGAAGTGGCGACAAAGGCCATTGGCACCATCACGCCATATATCACCTGATTCTGACAGTAATTATTCGTGTTGTGCTGAATGCCCCATGTGCCAGCCATGGACACAGTCGGTATTGCTGTTTACCCTATGGGGTCCGCCCCCATGAAGCATGGTTATGAGGTAACAATAATGGCATCAAGGAACTGCTTTCTCATGCTGATGGCCCTGGCTCTGCCAGGAATGCTGATGGCCCAGGGCGCGCCGGATCTCAATCTGGACTACGAGCGCTTTACCCTGGACAACGGTCTGCGGGTCATCGTCCACACCGACCGCAAGGCGCCAGTGGTGGCGGTCAGCGTCTGGTATCACGTGGGCTCCAAGAACGAGCCCCCCGGCAAGACCGGATTCGCCCATCTGTTCGAGCACCTGATGTTCAATGGCAGCGAGAACTATGATGGAGAGTGGTTCGAACCCTTGCAGCGGGTGGGTGCCACCAGTCTCAATGGCACCACCTGGCTCGACCGTACCAATTACTTCCAGACCGTGCCCACCCCCGCCCTGGACCTGGCCCTGTGGATGGAGTCCGACCGCATGGGGCATCTCATTGGCGCCGTCACCCAGGAGAAGCTCGACCAGCAGCGTGGCGTCGTGCAGAACGAGAAGCGCCAGTCGGAGAACCAGCCCTACGGCCAGGTCTGGGAAGTGATCTTCGGCAACATGTTCCCCAAGGGGCATCCTTACCAGTGGCCGGTCATCGGTTACATGGAGGACCTCGAGGCCGCGACCCTGGAAGATGTCCACGAGTGGTTCCGCCAGTACTACGGTGCTGCCAACGCGGTGCTGGTCGTCGCCGGCGATGTGGACCCCGACCATGTCCACGAGCGGGTGAAGCATTTCTTCGGCCATATCTCGGCCGGCCCGCCGCTGACCCGTCACGAGGCTTGGGTGCCGCGCCGTACCGGCGAGCAGCGCATCCGCATGGAGGACCGCGTGCCGCAGACCCGCATCTACAAGGTCTGGAGCATGCCGGAACTCGGCACGGTGGACGGTGACTACCTGAACCTCGTTTCCACGATTCTGACCAGCGGGAAGAACTCACGCCTGTACGAGCGTCTCGTCTACCGCGACCAGATCGCGACGGATGTCAGCTCCTTCGCCTACCAGGGCGAGATCGCCGGCCTGTTCATCGTGATGGCGACCGTGCAGCCCGGTGGTGACACCGCCGCGGTCGAGCGGGCGATGGATGAGGAGCTCGCACGCCTGCTGCAGCGCGGCGTGACGCGCACCGAGCTGGACCGTGTGAAGACCGGCTACCGTGCGGCCTTTGTCCGCGGTATCGAGC
>JBJHAY010000354.1:0-3573 GCA_050485205.1 Gammaproteobacteria bacterium | reverse complement strand
GTACCAGGTCGGCGCTGTTATTGTCCGGTGTATAACCATTCCTGCCATCGAGGCCGCCAAAGACGATGTCGCCGACACTCACCAGATGTTCCGCCACCCTGACCGGGCCAGCGCTCACCACGATTTGCCCCGGCTCGATCATGCCGGTGGCGGAACGCCCGATATCGGCCTGCCAGCGACGGATGGTTTCCGCCGCCGGCCCCTTGTATCCCAGCGCGGCCAGGTTGTGGCGCAACAATTCGATATCGGCGTTTTCATTGGCAAGGGTCAACAGGGCATCGAGCGCATCTCTGGCATCCCGCAGTGAGCGTTCCGCTTCCAACTGTGCCAGTCTTGCCTCGGCCACCGCTGTCTCCGCGACGGCGCTTTGCTGGCTACGGTCCCGTATGGCAGCATCGAGCTCCGCCTGGGCCACCGCCAGTTCATAGCCGGCCTGCTGGATCTCGGCGGGGGTGGTAAAGCCTGATTCTGCCAGTTGCTCGATCCTGCGCAGGCGGTCACGGGCGGCAGCGACGGACTGAGTCAGGCGAACAAACTGCGGGGTCAGGGGCTGTTCCCTTCGACTGTCGGCAAGATGAAGCCGGGCTTCCTCCAGGCGCGCCTCCGCTTCCGCGAGACGCGCCCCCTGCAGGGCGAGATTCAACTCTGCCTTACGTTCGTCGTCCTGGGCAGTGTTCAGTTCGAACCACTCGAATTCATCGAAGCTGTCCCCATTGAAACGCAGGGTCCGGAAAAACGGGAATTCCCCATAAAGCAGCACTACCGGCTGGCCATCGATGGCAAACAGCGGCTCGCCACGGGAGACGGCCGAGCCCTCGGGAGCCATCCAGGTGACGATGCCGGTGCGGGCACGGCTGATGAAAGGCACGGCGATGGCATCCCCAAAACCGAGAGTGCCGTTTGCCGTGCGGGTATCGAGCAAGGTGCTTTTGGTCACGGCCACGCTTGACACGGCCAGCGGCGAACCCCCCTCGCGGGAGGCACCGGAATCCCGGCCAGTGAGGTACAGGGCGGCCAGCAGAGAGACGGCAAGCACCAGTCCCAAAGCGGCCCGGCCTGCCCGGGAGACTGGCAACGGCAAGTTCATGGCCTGCTCCCGGGCAAGTGACAGCAGGACCCACCGAGGTTCATGGGTTTCATGAGACTGGCCATGGAGCTAGGGACTCTGGCGCATCAACAGCGAGGTCACGCCATGGGCTTCCCTGCAGGACTCCATGGTTTGCCGTACTCGTGGGCTGGACAGGTCCAGGTTGGGGCTGCTGATCTCGAAGGCACCCTGGGAACTTGGATCCGGAAACCCGCCAACGCCGTTGTCACGCATGCAGGCGGAGAATGCGAGCAGCGCTTCCATGCGTTCGGGTGTCATCTCCTGCTGCCCTCTTCCCATCACCAGGCCACTGGGCATCATGTCACGGCAGGCCTGTTGCGCCGCCTCGAATCTCGTGGCATTGGCCTGATCCATTCTCACCATCACCTGGAAACGGCCATCGGGGTTGGGGTCGGGAAAGTCCGGATAGCCGTTTTCGCGGATACACTGTGCAAATTCCACCAACTGGTCCACCTGGTCGTTGAACCCGACCGAAGGCTGGGAAACAGCTGGCAGGCTCCATGCCGTGGCCACGGTTGCGAACACATACCCGAAGATGGCGATTCTGTTGCTGGCAATATTGATTTGCATATTCACTCACTCCCTCGTCAATAAAGTCGCAGGCATCATGGCATGGGCAGTGTTGGCATGGTGTTAGAAGCAGACAATCATCACATGCCCGCCGGGGTGGGGATGTGGAGGCTATCGACCCGGCAACAGAATGGTGATGTGCAAGCCGCCTTCCTGGCGTGGCACGGCTTCCAGGTCACCGCCATGGGAGGTGACGATGGAGCGCACGATGGATAAACCGAGTCCCGCGCCACGCCGTGCCGACCCGCTCTTGCTGTCGGCCAGCCGTTCTGTCGCGGACAGTCTGCGGAAAGGCTCGAACAGCCGGGGAACCTCATACGAGGGGATTATGGGGCCGCTATTCTCGACGCTGACCAGCGCCCGTCCATCACCATTGACGCCGGTGCTCACCCTGATCCAGCCGGCTTCCGCCTGGTTGTAGCGAATGGCATTGTCCACGAGGTTCTGTATCAGGCGCTCCAGCAGTACCGGATCCCCCATGCAAGGTGCGGGATCAAGTTGGGCATGCACGCTTGTTCCCGCTTCCTGCGCCATGCCGGCGGACTCTGAAAGGACGTGCTGGGCGACTTCCGCCAACTCAAGCTTGCTCGGCTCGCTGATTGCCTGCTCGCTGCTGGCCAGCATCAGCAAGCCTTCTATGAGACGCTCATGGCGGCGATTGACCTCAAGCAGGGTCGAGCCCAACTGCAACAGGCGCGCATCGGGGCTGGATTCCTTCATCATGGCGACTTCGATGAGGGTGCGATTGATGGCGAGGGGTGTGCGCAGCTCATGGGAGGCATTGGCAATGAAACGCTGCTGGCTGTCGAAAGCACGATCCAGCCGTTCCAGCATGTCGTCGAGGGTGTCGGCCAGCACCTTGACTTCATCTGCCTGCCCCTCCATGGCGATCCGTTGATGCAGGTTGCGGTCGGCAATGCCACGCGCCGTCGCCGTGATCTCCCGCAGGGGCTGCAGGGCCTGACCCGCCAGCAGCCAGCCAAGGATAGTGGCGACCGCACTCACAGCGACCAGCGACACGATGGAAACCACCATGATGCTCCTCAGGGTTGCCGCCCGCGCCGTTCTCAAGCGTGCCTCGACTTCAGCCAGGCCCGGCAGGCCCGCCGCACCCTGCGCGAGATTGGCGCCGCCAAGAGACGACTGGGATTCCTCTGACGGATTGTCGCTGCCGCCGGACAATCTGAACCGAAAGGTAGTCCGGGGTGCCTCACCCTCCCCCTGGTTGTCCACGATCACGCTGCGGAACAGGAGTTGCTCGCCGATCACCTGGTTGAGCTGAAAATACATCAAGCCTATCAATGCCAGGCCCGCAAGAAAAAAAGCGGTGGCATAGAGCATGGTCAGGCGTACCCGGATGGTGAGGTGCCATTTGTGGCGTGGAAGCTTCATGGGATGCGGTACCCGCTGCCAGGAATGGTTTCGATCAGGTCAGGCTCTCCCAGTTTGCGCCGCACTTTCATGATGGTGAAGCGGACCACGTTGGTAAAGGGGTCGATCTGTTCGTCCCAGGCCTTTTCCAACAGGCGCTCCGACGACACGATGCCGCCCTCGGCGCGCATCAGTTCGAGCAGGACGGCAAACTCCTTGCGTGACAGATTCAGCAAACGGCCCTCGCGATGTACGGTACCACTATGAGGATCAAGCCGGATACCCTGGCGTTCGATGACGGGCGGCGCGGCAGGCCGGGACCGGCGGCCCAGGGCCTGCACACGGGCCACCAGTTCGGCGAAAGCGAAAGGCTTGGTGAGATAATCATCGGCGCCCAGGCCCAGTCCGGCAACACGCTGCCGGACGGCACTGGCGGCGGTCAGCATCAGAATCCTGGTGTCGAGCCTGGCGTCAATCATGCGCGAGCAAACCGTGTCTCCCGACACCTTGGGCAGATCCCGATC
>JBJHAY010000353.1:0-3574 GCA_050485205.1 Gammaproteobacteria bacterium | reverse complement strand
GGGTCAGTAGGCGGCACATGGAGGTGCCGCCATAATTACATGTCCTCGCCATAGCCATCCCGCTCCATCGCCTTCTTCAACTTCATCAAGGCAATAGCCTGAAGTTGCCTCACCCGTTCCCGGGTCAAGCCCACTTCCTTCCCCACCTGTTCCAGCGTACTGCGTTCATAGCCCAGCAAGCCGAAGCGGCGCGCGATGATTTCTCCCTGCTTGTCCGGCAAGCGTTGCAGCCAGCGTTCGAGATTTGTCATGAAACAGTCATGTTCAAGCGCTTTCGCAGGGTCTAGATGATCCGGTCCCGGGATGGACTCGAAAGGCCTTCTATCCCTGTCCCCTGCAAAACCCTGGTCCAGTGATACCACCTTGGTGTCATATTTGAGCAGCTTTTTGACTTGAGAGGTGGGCTTGCCAAGGTGACGAGCGACTTCTTCCGCGTCCGGAACCCGTTCATAGCGAGCTTCGAGTTCCCGGACAGCCCGCTGACAGGCGTAGAGTTGTTTGCTGACGTGAACAGGGACCCGAATCATTGCTCCCCGGTTGATGATCGCTCTCTCGATCGCCTGTTTTATCCACAGCGTCGCGTAAGTGGAAAAGCGGAATCCAAGGTCAGGATTGAAGCGCTCCACGGCACGTATCAAACCCAGGGTTCCTTCTTCAAACAAGTCCAGCAGTTCCATGCCGCGATGGTTGTAGCGCTTGGCGATCATCACGACCAGTCTGAGATTGCTCTCGATCATCCGTGCGCGGCTGCGCATATCGCCTGTGCGTACCAGTCTTGCCAGGGCAGCTTCCTGTTCTGCCCCCAGGAGAGGATATTGGCCAATTTCATCCAGGTACATCCGTACTGTATCTGGACTTTGTGTGGCCAGCGTCGAACTCTCTGGGATTTGTCGGCAGAATGCCGCGGAGGAGATTTCCGTTTCCACATGGTCAGCTGATTGGGATGTTGTAGTAGTCGCAGGCGCAGACCCAGACTCATCATTCAATATATCGTCGTCTTTTTCTGAATTTTTATTTGTAACGCCAACAAATTCAGGATTTTTCTGCTTTTGACCATCATCCCTGATTGCCATGTTGACCCCTTGGTTATTGAAATCGAAAACCTATCAATCTGGTGAAAAGAACCCTGCAAGGCGTATCCTTGCCAAGGCAGAAAACCTTGCAGTCCATAACCTGCCGGTATTATTTTCGGAGATGAAGTATAGACAACATTTTTCAATTGTCTAATTTATTTTTATTTGTAAACATGGTGCTGGCAGTTGATGCCCAGGAGCGGATTGGCGGTACGCGAGAAGTTCCCGCCTGGTGCCAAGTAGATAGGCCGTCCGGCCGTGATGATCTCTCAATCTTTGTCTGAGGTAAGCAGTGCTTTCAGGCGGTAGAGCAACTCATGTGCCTCCCTGGGACTCAAGTCGTCTGGGCATAGATCCTGCAACTGCTCCAGCGCGGGATGTCGTTCTGGCTGGCTAGTAAACAGTTCAGCCTGCACCGGAGCCGAAGCTGCCTGGCGTTGCTGTTGTCCCTCACTTTCCAGTTGATCCAGCTTATGACGAGCCTGATTGATCACTGTCTGGGGAATCCCCGCCAGTTGCGCCACCTGCAAGCCATAGCTCTGGCTGGCGGGCCCTGGCTTCACCGCGTGCAGGAAGACGATGCCATCGCCATGCTCGGTGGCGCTGAGGTGCACATTGGCAATGCTGGGGACCATGTCGGCAAGGGCGGTGAGTTCAAAGTAGTGAGTGGCAAACAGGGTCCAGGCGCCGACTTCACGGGCGATATGGAGGGCGCTGGCCCAGGCCAGGGAGAGGCCGTCGAAGGTGCTGGTGCCGCGGCCGATTTCATCCAGCAGCACCAGGCTGTTGGCGCTGGCATTGTGAAGAATGTTGGCGGTCTCGGTCATCTCCACCATGAAGGTGGAGCGGCCACCTGCCAGGTCGTCGGAAGAGCCGATGCGGGTGAAGATGCGATCCACCGGACCGATACGGGCGCTGGCGGCAGGCACGAAGCACCCTGTGTGGGCCAGCAGCACGATGAGAGCGGTCTGGCGCATGTAGGTGGACTTGCCGCCCATGTTGGGGCCGGTGATGATGAGCATGGTGCGCTGGGGGTCCAGGGCCAGGTCGTTGGGGACGAAGGCGTCCTCCAGCACGCTTTCCACCACGGGATGGCGCCCTTGCTCGATGTGAATACCAGGACTTTCCTGGAGTTGCGGACAGCTAAGGTCCAGGGCTTGGGCGCGCTCGGCAAAATCATGCAGCACATCCAGTTCGGCAATGCTGTAGGCGCTGGCCTGCAACTCGCTGAGGGCGGCGGCGAGAATTTCCAGTAGTTCCTCATAAAGCGCCTTCTCCCGTGCCAGGGCCTTGCTGTTGGCGCTCAGCACCTTGTCCTCGAATTCCTTCAATTGTGGCGTGATATAGCGCTCCACATTCTTCAGGGTCTGGCGCCGGATGAAGTGGGCGGGCACAGCCTCGGCCTGCAGGCGGCTCAACTCGATGAAGTAACCATGAACGCGGTTATAGCCCACCTTGAGGGTGGCAATGCCGGTGCGCTCGCGTTCTTCCTGCTCCAGGCGGGTCAGGAAGTCGCCGGCATTGCTGCTGAGGTTGCGCAGTTCGTCCAGTTCGGCGTCGTAGCCCTCGGCGATGACACCGCCTTCGCGAATCACCACTGGCGGGTTGTCGATGATGGCGCGGCCCAGCAGGTCGGTGAGCTCGGGAAATTCATGAATCTCGGCGGCCAGGGCTTGCAACCGGGGTGAGTCGATGGGGCGTAATTGTGTCAGGAGATCAGGGAAGCAGGCCAGGGCATCGCGCAGACGCGCCAGGTCACGGGGGCGGGCAGAGCGCAGCCCAACTCTTGAGAGAATTCTTTCAATATCACCAATATCTTTAAGAATTTGTTGAATATTTTCGTATCTATAATCGTCCAGGAGCGCCTTGACCGCATCCTGCCGCAGGCGTAACTGCGCCAGATCTCGAATGGGGCGGTGTAGCCAGCGTGCCAGCAGGCGGCTGCCCATGGGGGTGGCACAGCGATCAAGTAGTGACAACAAGGTATTGTCTCGGCCACCACCCAGATTGAGGTCGATTTCCAGGTTGCGCCGGCTGATGCTGTCGAGGATCAGGCTGTCTTCGCGCTGCTCCACCCGCAGGGCCCGGCAGTGGGGGAGGTCGGAGTGCTGGGTGTCGCGGGCATAGGCCAGCAGGCAACCGGCTGCCTGCAGCCCCAGGCTCAAGTGGTCACAGCCGAAGCCGCTGAGGTTGTCGGCCTGGAATTGCCGCAGCAACAGGCGACGGGCACTGTCCAGATCGAACTCCCAGGGTGGCCGCTTGCGCAGTCCCCGCCGCGCCGCCACCAGGGACAGCCAGGGGGCATTTTCCGGCACCAGCATTTCCGCCGGGTCAATGCGGCTCAGTTCGCTGAACATGGCTTCCTGAGAGTCCACTTCCTGCACCAGGAAGCGGCCACTGCTCACATCCAGACTGGCCAGTCCATAATGACTGCCATCGCCGTGCACCGCCACCAGCAGGTTGTCGCGGCGCTCGTCCAGCAGGGCCTCGTCGCTGAGGGT
>JBJHAY010000352.1:0-3589 GCA_050485205.1 Gammaproteobacteria bacterium | reverse complement strand
CACTTCACCATCAATGAGGAATTCGATCAGCAGTTGTTGCGGGCTCTGGAGAACCGAGACCGCGACTTCCTGATGTCGGTGCCCCAGAGTTATCTGAAACAGGGCACGTCTGAAATACGCAACTGGATATCCGCGGCTGGCGCCCTGTTCGACACAGATCTCAAGGGGGAAACCATCGACTATATTCCCTGCTATCGCACCGAGGCCGGCACTGGCACAGCCCAGGGATTTGTGGCCTGGACCTGAGCAGTGGCGCCAGTGGACATGGTATTCCAGTGTGTTAAGATCAGTAGCTGGAATCTTCATTCATTTTCGATAGGCGAAAAAGTCCTGGTAAACAGCGGTTCATGGAAGATTGTGGCTCTTAACGACCTGTCGGATGTTCGATTGACATACAAAGAAATAGGCTGGATAAGATGAAAAAATTATTGTTGGGGGGAGTGTTGAGTTTGTTGGCCCTGGGCCAACCAAGCCTGGCTCAGGAAGGATATCCATTTGATGGCACCTGGCGCGGTACCATCGGCTCGGGTGAAGGCATGGAGCGGATCGTGCTGGTCATGAAGTATGACGGAGAAAGTCTGGGCGGCATGATCAACCCCGGCCGCAACTCCTTCAACATCACCAGGGCGGAACTGGATGCCCCCAACTGGTTGTTGAAGGTGGAAGCGGTGACCAGAGATGGCAAGCAGGTGGAGTTCGAGGGTGTGCTGAGTGAAATTGGCTCTCCCAACCGTATTCTTTCTGGCACCTGGCGTCAGGATGGCGCGCAACGCACCTTCACGGCAAGCCGTGAGTGAAACGGTATTTGACAACAATGGGCTTCTCAATCGATTATCAGCCCCAAATCAATAACAAGGCCATTGGCCACGCGCGAGGAAGCTTCCATGATCAGTGACAGAATCATCGACAAGAAGGAGATGGCGGAAGGCTGGCCCATGCTGGCGGTGGCCTTTGCGTTGATTTTCTTTGCTTTTGGGGTGCCCAATTTCTCCATGCCCTTCATGTACAACCCTGCCATGGAAGAGTTTGGCTGGAATAATGCCCAGGTTACCCTCCTGGCCACGGCCAAGTTCTTGGTGGGAGCTGTGGCCGCACTGGGGATGGGTATCCTGGTGGACAAGATTGGCGGCAAAATGTCAGTGCTTATCGGCACCGTGGCCGCGGGTATCGCCCTGCTGTTGTTCCTGTGGGTGACAACCCTGCCGGTCTACTACCTGGCAGGGGCCATGATGGGCCTGTCGGCATCCTCCATTCTGGCAGCCATGAAAGTGGTGGTTTCCCGTCTTTTCCAGGTCAATCAAGGTCTGGCCATCGGCATTGTCACCAGCGCCACCAGCACGGGCGGTATTGTCATGCCCTTGATCTGGGGCTCACTGCTGGAAGCGGGCATGAACTGGCGCCATATTGCCGCCCTGTTGTCTCTCGCCTCATTTGCCATTGCCACCCCTCTCTGGTTGCTGTTCATGGCCAAGACCGGCCATGTGCAAAATACCATCAACGCGGCAGGCGCCGTCAGCAAGGATGCCCCAGGGCTTTGGCAGCATTTCTGCAACCTCAGCAAGGGCAAGGGTTTCTGGATCGTGGCCATCTGTATCTTCCTGACTTCGGCGGTTGACCAGGCGTTGAGCCAGAACTATGTCAACTTCCTGCGCACCGATGTGGGCATCAGTCTAAGCAGCGTTGCCTGGGCCGGCAGCTTCCTGGGTTTCCTGGGCTTCATTTCCAAGTTGGGCGCGGGCTGGATCTATGATCAGACTTCCATCAAGGGTATCCGCTTCTTCTACTTCCTGATGGGCGTGTCCCTGGTGCTGGCCCTGCCAGTGGTGGGGGTGTGGACCATGCTGCTGTTCGTCAGCGTCAGGGGCATCGCTCACGGTGCCTTGATCGTGGACGTGCCGGTGTTGACCAAGCATTACCTGGGACCACAATACCTGGGCATGACCATGGGATTCATGTCGGTGTTCGTCAACCTGGGCTTTGCCACCGGACCAGTGGTCATGGGCTGGATGGTGGACATGTATGGTAGCTTCACTCCCTCACTGGTGCTCTATGCCATCGTGTCCTTCGTGGCCGCGGCACTGATGCTGCCAATCAAGCCGAAGTACTGGACGCCACCTGGGAAGCGCAAGCCACGTGATGAGGATAGCAGCGAGCGTGAAGCCCCTGTTCCCGCTGGTGGCATGAGGCCGGCCGGCGCACACTGATCCGGCCAGACCCGGACCCATAAAAAAGCCCCGCCAGATGCGGGGCTTTTTTTATGGGTCGGAATTGGTGTTTCTCAACACTTAGAAGGTGATTACTCGTTGCCCACCATGTGGTACTGGTCAATGTTGTTGTCGTGACAGAAGTACTCGATGATGTCTTCTCCCGGTGTCCAGGTCTTGGTCCAGGAGGTGGTCCAGGGAGCGGTGTAGGCCGCCGGATCATCGATGGTGATCTCGTAGTGGAGATTGCCCAGGGTAACCCGGGTGATGCGTTCCACCAGGCGCAGGTGCTCGGTGTGGGGGTAACCCTCGCGGTGGAGCCAGAAGCGCTCATTGAAGCCGATGGTTTCCACCACCAGGGTGTCGCCTTCCCAGTGACCTATGGAGTGTCCGAAATAGCTAGGGTCCAGCAGATCCCTGTCAGGATGCTCACGGCCATCCATGTGGATTTCACGCCAGGGCCGGGTAGAGCCTCCCGAGAGGATGAATATGCGATTCATGTGGGGTGCCTGTACGATGGACAGGCCAAAGGGCACGGCAAACTGTCTGGGGCCTCCAGGAGGCACGCAGCGCACATGGGGGTCATCCTTGGCCAGGGTCTCCTGCCGGTAATCGTAAAGGGCGCGGGACCAAGGCTTGAAGGGCACTTCCTCCGGGGGCGGATAGAATGCGCCCCCTACCATGGGGCCAGTGCCCCGGTCCCAGAAGCCACTGCCATCCGCCAGTGCTCCCAGGTTGGGAGTGCCGTCAGGCAGGCGGGGGGTTGGTGCGTTCGGGTCGTAATCGCTCTGCGCCATGGCATTGTTGGCCAGCAGACCACAGGCCAACAGCAGGGGCCGTACGCAATTTTTGTATTGATCAAA
The DNA here is from genome assembly GCA_050485205.1 of Gammaproteobacteria bacterium. Taxonomy (GTDB): domain Bacteria; phylum Pseudomonadota; class Gammaproteobacteria; order Pseudomonadales; family Pseudohongiellaceae; genus JAVVEZ01. The sequence continues at coordinate 522 of JBJHAY010000352.1, read as the reverse complement.
CATGTGTGGTTCTCCGGAAATGGCGCGGATCAATGATCTTCAGGCCCGCTGAAACTTATTGCTGGGAGGAGAAGAGGCGTTGGCCGGTACTATCCACCACGACCGCGGACGTGCTCAGAGACGGGCTGCCGTCACGGGCAAGGCTGCCCTCGACATTGACGATTTCACCAATGGTCAAGGTATTGCGATTCCAGCCCCTGCGTGTCAGCGAGGCAGGCGCCGCCAGTTCACAGGCCCAGGTTACCACCTCGCCACTAGCTTCGTCGGTAACGTCGATGTAGAAGTAAGCGTGAGGATTGAGCCAGTCGACCTTGACGACTACTCCCTGCAGAGAAATGGGTTTCTCCGAGTCATATTGAGCGGCAAAGTTGTGATGACTGATGGCCAGGCTGCTCATAAGCAATGCAAAGAGAGCCAGTGCCGGACCGATAATTGTTTTGATATGCTTTGTGGCAGGCAACATGATGCTTCCCCCTCTGTTTTTGCCTAGTGTTCTCAGAACGCGCCTAGATTAGCACAGTG
>JBJHAY010000351.1:0-3610 GCA_050485205.1 Gammaproteobacteria bacterium | reverse complement strand
GCGCCGCACCCTGCACATCCTCAAGGATTTTGCCTGTGGGGGTCAGAAGTCGGTGTTTGAGTGCTACCTGCACCCCGCCGAACGCAGCGAACTCCTGGCCCGTTTACAGGATGTCCTCGATCTGGACGAGGACCGCTTTCTGATCGCGCCCGTGCCCCGGCATCGCAAGGTTCGTGTACTGGGTACGGCCATTAGCCCGGCCGATCCCGGCTTTTATTATGTGGGATAACAGCATGGATACACTGTTCATCGATCGTCAGCAAACCAGGCTCGATACAGAAGCAGGCCGGCTGATCGTCAGGGCGCCGGAGGCCAGACCCATCACCCTGCCGCTGCGCCAGATCCGCCAGTTGGTGGTGTCCGCGCGCACGGAACTGTCCACCACGGTGTTGCTGGCACTGCACCGGGAAGGCATCGGGCTGGTGGTGCTCAATCCCAGGGAGCCAGAGAATCACCTGGTATGCGGCGGTGGGCAGCACGGCAATGTGGCGCGCCGCCTGTCGCAATATGCGTGGTATAGCGACGAAGGGCGTCGGCTCGAAGCCGCCAGGGCACTGGTGGGTATGAAACTGTTGCATCAACAACGGGCCCTGGCGCGCCACCGCCGCCGGCGGCCGGATCTGCGCCGTCCGCTCACCCGCGCCATGGAGCAGGTGCGGGAACGCCGTGAATCGTTGAAGCACACCACCAGCCTGGGTAGCTTGCGAGGGGTGGAAGGCGCAGCGGCGGCCAGTTATTTCAGCGCCTTCGCCCTGCTGGTTGCCCCCAGGCTGGGGTTTACTGGCCGCAAGCGCCGTCCCCCGCCGGACCCTGTCAACGCCGTGCTTTCTCTCACTTATACCCTGTTGCACGGCGAGTCCATGCAGGCACTGGTGGGGCGAGGACTCGACCCGTGCCTCGGCGCGCTTCACGACATCGACTACGGTCGCGCGTCATTGGCCTGTGACATGCAGGAACTTCTGCGCACCGATGCCGAAACCTGGGTGCTGGAACAGTTCCGTGTTGGCAATCTTGAACCCAGTCACTTTCAACCACAGGCCAATGGCGCCCACTTGCTTAATAAGGAAGGCCGAGCCATCTACTACCCCCTCTACCAGCAACGGGCCATTCAGCTCTGGCGCCCCCGCTGTGGCGCTATAGCCGACAACTGGGCGGCCAGGGTCACACAGGCGGCACTGCAGTACGGCGAGGTGCAGTGCGGCGAGGTCGCTGGTGGATAGGCGCAGTCTGCTTATCGACAGCGCGCAGTTGGTGGAGTTGACCCTCGACGGCCCCGCCCTGCGGGTGCGGGCCGAGGGCAAGAGTCGCCAATGGTTTCCACTGCGGCGCTTGAGCCTGGTGAGCTGCATCGAACTGCCCGCCACGGGCATGGACGCCCTGGCGACCACGGCGCGGGAGGGCATACCGGTTACCTTCTATGGTCGCGGCGGCAAACTGCTGGCGCAGCTCATTCACCCGGGAAACCTGCCCGGATCCTTCTCGCACTGGGTCGAAGCCATGGCCCATGACGAGGAGTTGCAACGGGTCTATGACATCTGGTTGGAAAACCAGTTGCGCCACAGTTGCGGCTTGATGGGCTGCATGGTTCGCGACAGCAGCCTGGCGCTGGTGCGGGCAGAAGCTCAACTGCGCAGCCTCGCCAAGGTGCGTCGTTGCGAGGGACTGCTCAGTGGCGCCAGGGACTGGGTGGAGGGCTTGCTGACGGGACTGTTGCAGGGGCAGGCCATGGGGATGGGGCTGTCCGCCAACAGCAGTCAACTGGCGAAAATCACTGCCGATCTGATGCCAGTGGGCAAGCTCCTTGGGTTGACCTGGCTGGTGGCGGACAAACGGCGGGAACTGCCAGGGCCCGCCGAGCTGCCCTATTTCTGTGGCAAGCATCTCGCCCCACCGATGGAACAATGGGTGGCGCGACTCCTAGGCACCCTAGCCAATCAACTGGAAAATTGCGCCATGGCCCAGACTGTGCCCCTGGAGGCGCGGCACTGATGTCCGAGGGCAGCTACCTGCTCTGTTACGACATCGCCAACCCCCGGCGACTCGGCAAGGTGCACAAATTCTGTAGCCGCCTGGGTATGGCCTTTCAGTACTCGGTGTTTCACCTGCGCTGTGATTCCGATCAGGCAACCAGGATCATGGCGGATCTGGAGGCCATCATCGATCCCGAGGAAGACGATGTGCGGCTCTATCCCATTGACGGCAGTGACAGTATTGCCACCTTTGGCGAGCGGTTGCTGCCGGACGAGATTTTTCTGCTGTAGCGGCGGACGCGCTCTGGCTTATTGCCATGGGGTGGGTGACATCGCGGCGCGAATACGCAAAAAACAGTGAAAGGCAAAGCGGGTGGCAATGGATCGACGGGGCTCTTCAGCCGCGCCGGATGAACTCATGCCAATTGAGAGACCGCGGGGCAATGGCGGTCTGTTCAGCGGCAGACCAGTGGGAACTGCCTGCCGCGGTATTGTCACGACAAAGCGCCAGCAAGTCCTGGATGCACTCATCCCTCGAAAATCTGTTGGCGATATCCAGGGCCATCCCATGGACATGGATCAACGCATCGCGGTAGCGGTTTCGAATCACCTCACCCCCTTCCATGTAGAGCTTTCCAGCGTCATCCAGCCTGGCGGGAACCCGCGTGTCAAACACCCGAAAGTCCAGCCCCGACTTGGCCACCATGAAATACAGTGTGCTGCTGAGATTGGAGGCTGCCAGAACAAGCTGCCAGGAAGTGCAGCGGGGTATATAGGCTGTAAAACCCAGGGAGAACAACTGATTGATCAACTCCGCCCGCTTGATGGAAGGAGTCGCCGCTCGATGGTTCCGGCAGCGGTGAAATGCTTTCTCGAAATGATCGAAGGGCAACCATCTGCCGGGAGACAGCTCGCGCCAGACCATGCCAAAACATCCGCAGTTGCAGCAGGAAAACAAGCTTTCGTTCAAAGTCATGGTGAAATTGTCAAGTCTCGTGAGGTTGACGCGAAGCCTGTGAATAAAACGGGTCAACTGGGTGGCTGTGGCATAACAATGCCATGTTTGGTGAGAGCTGAGGTGCATCACAATCTTGTCGCGGACAGGCATCCTTGTTCGTACATGTAGCGCATCATTTAACAGCGGTCCTGGCCTGGCCATAAGCCAGCAGATTGTGTAAAGGCGATGGCTCCGTTTTGATTCTGTCTATTGCACCCGGTCTTAATTACTTTTTTGTCAGGGCTCGTTTGGAAGCAGCGGGCAAGCTTTAACGGTGCTTGCTGGCAAGTCTTAATCTCTTTTTTTTCAGGGCTCGTTTGGAAGGAGTAAATAACCATGCGTATACCGTTGTGGGTTGTCTTAATCCCTTTTTTGTCAGGGCTCGTTTGGAAGCTTGGAGGTAGATCATGAAAGTCCTCAGAGGGTCTTAATCCCTTTTTTGTCAGGGCTCGTTTGGAAGTTGGAGGTGGATCATGAAGATCTTCAGAGGTTGTCTTAATCCCTTTTTTGTCAGGGCTCGTTTGGAAGATAGAAAACTGGGATGATTTTACAAGCGTTTACACTACTGTCCGGTTAAGAATGCAAAAATCTCTATATTCATTAAGTAAAACAGTATGATAGGTGCTATTTTAGGTGGTGTCGA
>JBJHAY010000350.1:0-3617 GCA_050485205.1 Gammaproteobacteria bacterium | reverse complement strand
CTCCCGGCGCAGTGAGAGGGTGATGACTGCCGCCCCGGAGGCACGAATCGCCGCCTGCATCAAGGCCGGCGAGGGATAAAGGGCAGAGCCCACCAACAGGCGGCTGTCCAATGCCTGTCCATCAATATGCCAGACCATCTTCAACCTCCCTGGGCAGCAACCACCAATTCCACCACATCCCCCTCCTGGAGCCGGGTCTCGGCCTGCAGGCTGGCAGGCACCACACGGGCATTGAGGGCCAGGGCATGGGGTTGGGCCGGCCTGCCTACCCGTTCCAGCAGTTCATTGACACTGCTACCGGGCGGCAACTGATAGACGCGGCCATTACAGCGTACGCTGATTGCTATGGTTTTCTTCGTCATATTTTCTGATCAATTCCTGGTACTTGAATAAAGATTCATTTTTGTTCTGCATGTAGTCCGCCACTTCATCCGCCAGCAGCGGCGCAAGCAGAAAGCCATGGCGAAACAGACCATTGATGCGCAGCAGGCCCGGCTGAACATGGATGCGCGGCAGATTGTCCGGCAGGGCCGGCCTGCAGCCCACCCGCCAGTCCAGAATGCGCGCCTCGGCAAAGCCAGGGTGGATACTGTAGAGCGCATTCAACAGGGTCATGGCGGAGCGTACGCTGACTGGACTGTCATCAGCACTTTCTATCTGGGTCGCGCCCAGCAGATAGCGTCCTCCCTGCTGGGGAACCAGGTAGAGGGATTGACGAGGGTGCAAGAGTCGCAGCAGGTGATCAATGGGCACCCCCCTGGCTTCCACTTGCAACAGTTCCCCCCTGACCCCACGCAGTGTTGGCAGCTCAGCTCTTGCCCCCATGCCACGACAATCAACCACCCAGTCAAAAATATGCTTTTTATCCAGCATCAGACTATGGGGCTTCAAGTCTTCAACCAGGGTGTTGGCATGCCACTGCCCGCCAGCCTCCAATAGGGCCTCACCCAGGCGCTGCAAGGTCTTGCGATTGTCGAGCCAGGCTTCGCTGGGAAAATACAGAGCCTCACTGAAGCGTGACGCCAGGCTGCTTTCATGCCGCGCCAATTGCTCGCCCCCCCAATGCTGGAAGTGCGCACTGGCCTCCCCTGGCAGGCAGCGCAGAAGGCGGCGCCATTGATGCTGCCATTCCGCCCTGTCCTGGGCATGCGCCAGGGTCAGACTGCCTGCTGGCCGATAGCCCAGGCTTTCAGCGCCCAGCAGTGACGCCAGGCGACGCCAACGGGGCAGACTGTCCATGCCCATCTGCCACAGCCTGGGTTCGCTGGCGAACAATTCCCCGTAGGGTGCCAGCATGCCTGCCGCCGTATAGGCGGCGGCATTACCATGGTTTTGAGCATCCCGATCAAAAACATGAACTGCATGTCCCCGCTGCAACAGCGTCCAGGCCAGCATCCGCCCCATGATGCCGGCACCGACAATGGCCACCTCCATGCTCACTCCTGGCGCACGTAAAGGCGCCCCCCCTGCTCACGAAACTCCCGTGCCTTGCGGTCCATTTCCTCCCTGGCGTGGGCCTGCACTTCCTGACTGATGCGCATGGAGCAGAACTTGGGACCACACATGGAACAGAAGTGAGCCACCTTGGCCGCGGGCTTGGGCAAGGTGGCATCGTGATATTCCCGGGCCAGGTGGGGGTCCAGGCCCAGATTGAATTGGTCCTCCCAGCGGAACTCGAAGCGGGCCTTGGAGAGCAAGTCGTCACGATAACGGGCGCCGGGGTGCCCCTTGGCCACATCCGCCGCATGGGCAGCGATCTTGTAGGCCATCAGCCCCTGCTTGACATCCTCACGCTCCGGCAGGCCCAGATGTTCCTTGGGGGTCACGTAGCACAGCATGGCGCAGCCATACCAGCCTATCATTGCCGCGCCAATGCCACTGGTGATGTGGTCGTAGCCGGGGGCAATATCAGTGGTGAGTGGTCCCAGAGTGTAGAAAGGCGCCTCGTCACAACAGCTCAGTTGCTTGTCCATGTTCTCCTTGATCAAGTGCATGGGCACATGGCCAGGGCCTTCCACCATGGTCTGCACATCATGGCGCCAGGCGATACGGGTCAGTTCTCCCAGAGTTTCCAGTTCCGCGAACTGGGCAGCGTCATTGGCATCCGCCAGGGAACCAGGACGCAGGCCGTCCCCAAGGGAGAAAGAGACATCATAGGCCTGCATGATTTCGCAGATTTCCTCGAAATGGGAGTAGAGAAAGTTTTCCTTGTGATGCGCCAGGCACCACTTGGCGAGAATGGAACCACCCCGGGAAACGATGCCGGTGACCCGATCCACGGTGAGGGGAATATGGTGCAGGCGCAGGCCAGCGTGGATGGTGAAGTAGTCCACCCCCTGTTCCGCCTGTTCGATCAGGGTATCCCGAAACACCTCCCAGTTCAGATCCTCGGCGATGCCATCGACCTTCTCCAAGGCCTGGTAGATGGGGACTGTGCCAACTGGCACCGGGGAATTGCGCACAATGTAGTCACGGGTGGCATGGATGTGCTTGCCGGTGGAAAGGTCCATCACGGTATCCGCGCCCCAATGCAGGGCCCAGACCAGCTTGTCCACTTCCTGCTCGATACTGGAGCCCAAGGCGGAATTGCCGATATTGGCATTGACCTTCACCAGGAAGTTGCGGCCGATGATCATGGGCTCCAGTTCCGGGTGATTGATATTGGCCGGCAGGATGGCCCTTCCCCGGGCAATCTCGTCACGCACGAAGGCCGGCGTGATGGGCCGCAGGTCCGCGCCCCAGGCATTGCCCTTCAGGCGCCTGGCTCGTTCCTCATTGCCCAAGCCCTCGCCAAGCTCGGCACGGCGCTGGTTTTCCCGCAGGGCCACGAAGGCCATTTCCGGGGTGATGATGCCTCGCCGGGCATAGTGCAACTGGGTGACGATGGCCCCACTTTTGGCGCGGCGAGGCTGGCGTTGCAGGGCCTGATTGAAAAAGCGGAAGCCGCTGTCTTCCTCATGGAAGCCATTGTCCTCCGGCTTGGGCACACGACCACTGTAGGCCTCCGTATCGTCACGCGCCGCAATCCAGCCATGGCGCTGCTCGGAGGGCAGCCCCTGCTTGACGTCGATGGCAACTGCCGGGTCCCCATAGGGACCACTGCTGTCATAGACCGTGACGGCAGTGCCATCAGTGAGGCTGATTTCCCGCATGGGCACGGCAATGCCCTCTTCAGCCCGCAGGTAGACGCGGCGGCTGGCCGGGTGGGAAAGATGGAATGGGTGGGACTGGCGGGCAGGGCCCGTGGGTGAATCAGTCTGCATGTTACCTCCTTTTCGTGACTTATCACCCGACACAGAAAAGAATGGGCACAACATGCATACAAATGCGGTGAGCTCTCTTCCCTACGTCGGTATTAACCGAATCAGGTTCCACGGGTCCGTCATGAGACGTCTCAGCCTTGCGGCTCCCCGAGAGATTTGCATAACCTTAACCCCAGCCAGGATGAGAAGCAATATGAAAAGCGTTTTTACCAGCTGCGCGCAATTTTAAATATCTATCTATATTAACTTTTATGGAAATATAGATAGATAATTCGGCATGTTTTCCGATACCCAGCGCCGCGAAATTTTCCACTTCTGCTTCCTGGAACGTCTGCTGAAGCAGTCCGACCCCAC
>JBJHAY010000349.1:0-3633 GCA_050485205.1 Gammaproteobacteria bacterium | reverse complement strand
GACCGGAGTGGACCGATCTGGGGCCGGCCTACGTAGACAGCATCGACTACACGCTGACGTACCTCGCCGGTTTTCTGCGCGAGCGGCCCGACTCCGCGGCAGTGTGGGTCCTGTTGGGCGATCACCAGCCGCCCGCGAGCGTTGCCGGCGCCGGCGTGCGCTGGGACGTGCCCGTCCACGTGATCACGAATCGGACCGAGATCTTGGATGCGCTGCTGGCCGCGGGTCACCGCGGCCTCGTTGCCGGTCTTGGCGATGGTACGGCCGGCCAGGATGTTGATAACGGTGGATTTCCCCACATTGGGGATGCCCACGATCATCAGCCGGAACAAGTGCTTGCCTGGTTTGTGGAAGCGTTGTTGGCATTCGCTCGCCAGCTTGCGGATGCGCCCCACCTGGCTCTTGTCGAGGGCCACGGCCTCAACCCCCTGTTGCCGGTAATGGGCCAGCCACTCCGCGGTAATGGCGGGATCGGCCAGATCGGCCTTGTTCAAGAGCCGCAGCCGTGGGGTGGCCCCGATCAGGCGCTCCAGCAGGGGGTTGGCGCTGGCGTAGGGCAGGCGCGCATCGACGATCTCCAGCACCGCATCCACGCTACGCAGAGTTTTTGTGATATCATGGCGGGCTTTGTGCATATGGCCCGGGTACCAGCCGATGGGCATGGTGCTAGCTCCTTGGAAGCCTGGAATTCACATCCCGGCGGGGAATAGAGGGTCTGTAAAACCGTTATTGTAATGCAGAGACGGCTTACACAACCCGTTGAAAAGCGATTTTCAACACTTGGCGAGCCGGGCCAGGATGGCGTTTTCAATAACCTGTTAAGTATCGCGACAGGTCAACCCCGCTGTCGGCTTTGCGTTGGAGCTCTGAATTGCAGAGGCAGCCGGTCGCGATTGCAAGAGACTCTGGTTATGACAGTTGCAGAAAACATGCTTCACAAAATTACCCAGGCCCTGGATCCGGTACATGTGGATCTGGTGAATGAAAGCCACATGCATGCTGGCCCGGCCACTGACTCCCACTTCAAGCTGGTGGTGGTAAGCAACATTTTCGAGGGCAAGTCGAGGGTACGCCGCCATCAGACCTTGTACCAACTGCTGGCCGAGGACCTCGCGGGTCCGGTTCATGCGCTGGCACTGCATGCCTACACTCCCGCGGAATGGATGGAAAAGACTGGGCAGTCTCCCCAGTCACCCCCTTGTCTCGGGGGGTCGAAAAAGGAAGCAGGAACCCAGGTGAAATTGTAGTTTTTTTGTAACTTTGCGCCGTGTCACAAGATTTTGGAAGGCATTTATGCTATTCTGCGCGGCGTCTTCAGACAGCATTTTGGCAAATTTGAGTAACGACGGTACCAACTGCAGTTGCTGCAAACGTAAAGTGAGCAAGTCCCCAAAAGGGTGGCTCCCGGCAATTTGTTCAGGATGATAGGCTTATGCATATAGATTCCAGATCGACATTGGGACCCAAAACCCTCTTTTTTGGTCTTTTGGTTCTTTTCTTTCTTTCAGCAGTTTATTTGAATGCACCAGGCGACAGAAATCTGTTCAGTCAGGATACTGCTTCGCTTGGCGTTGATTCTGCGCAGGAAATTATTCCGGATTTCACCGGCTATGCCGACGTGGATGAAAAGAAACAGGCCTTTTTCGAATTTCTTCAACCTTATGTGGATGCGGAAAATCAGCGCATTCTGGCCCAGCGCAATGAACTGTTGCTGCTGCTGGAAAAAACCCTGGCCAATGAGCCCTTGTTGAAGAAAGAGCAGCATCTGGTATCCGCGCTCAGCGAAGAGTACGAACTGGAAACCCTGGAGCCGTATTCCGAAAATCACCTGCGCTTATTGTTGCGTCGTGTTGATGTCATCCCCACTTCCCTGGTGCTTGCTCAAGCCGCCAATGAATCCGCGTGGGGGACTTCCCGCTTTGCCATCGATGGCAATAACTTCTTTGGTCAATGGTGCTATACCGAAGGCTGCGGCATCGTTCCCGAGCGTCGTCATCGCAGTGCCTCACATGAAGTACAAAGCTTTGCCAGTGTGCAGGACTCTGTGCGCGCCTACTTCATGAATATCAACACCTTCCACCGTTATCAGGATCTGCGGCGTGTGCGCATGCAGTTGCGAAACCAGAACAAGCCTGTTGATGGCTTTACCCTGAGCAAGCATCTGATGAGCTATTCGGAAAGGGGACAGGCCTATATTGATGAGTTGCAGTCCATGATCATCGGCAACAATCTGCTGGCCCTGGACGAAGAGCACCGCTTTGAATTGGAAGATGGTGTTTGATTCTTATTCTGGAATGTTCGGGTTGACCCAGGTCAGCGACAGCCAGTAAAAACGACCATCCCTGCCCGGCGCAGTGCAGTTGTAGCGAAAGCGGCGGGAGCGGTTCTCGACATGGGTGGTCACCAGCAGATGCCATTCCTCGCCTTCCACCCGGTTCACGGCAATCGCCTCATCATTGTTGAAGCAGTTTACCCGTTCCGGGCGGTAGTCACCTGGCAATAAGCGCAGTTCTATGGACGGGCTGGCCTCTGTGGTGACCGAGTCGCCCGGCACCAGGGACTCCAGGTTGTAAGCCAGGCTGTTGACCTTGGTTGGGAAGCTGTTCATGGAGGCATAGATGCCGCCAAAGGGAAAGCGCGGCAGGGCGGTGAAATCCGAGGTAGCGTTGATGGCACCGGAATGCTGACCAAAGCCGATAAAACCCAGTTCTTCCAGCATGCCCTGAATCTCTGCGTTGTACTCACCGTAAGGATAGGCAAAGAATTTGAAATTGTGTCCGGTTTCCCTGGCGATCACCTCTTCAGCGTCGAGGATTTCGCGGCGCATGCGCTCGCGCCATGGCTCCAGGCTTTCGCCGGGCTCCTGATTCACCATGTAGGGGTGGGAAATGGAGTGGTTGGCGATGGTGGCGCCGGCTTCGATCATCTCCCGCAGTTGTCCCCAACTGGCGTAAAGATTGGCATTGCTGCCCACCAGGCCGCTGTTGACAAATACCGTGAAGGGCCAATCGAATTCCCGCAGAATCGGCAAGGCCTCGGTGTAGACGGAGACATAGCCGTCGTCGAAGCTGATGACCGCGCTCTTGTCTGGCAAGCTCCCTCCATTTCTCAAGGCATCCATCACCTGCTCCAGGGGTAGCACGCTGAAGCCGTTGTCGCGCAAGTATTCCAGGTGGGTACGAAACATGGCGGGCGTGGTGCTCGTGGACGGCGGCGTACGCTCGCTGACGTGGTGGTACATGAGTATCACGGCCTGATCCGGGTACTGGGCCAGGGCGTGGCTGCCCAGGCACAGGGCCAGCAGACAGGTCCAACGGCGCCAGCAACAAAGCTTGGCCGTGATGGATGGCAGATGGAAGCTGAGCGAACTTAGGGTGCTGGTCATGGCCTTTCTGTTCCTGGGTGCGGACTCGGAGTATACTATGCGCTTTTTCCAATTGAACCTGGATCGGGGCTGTTTGTCGACAAGCCTTATGTAATGGTCGGCCCAGTTTGCCGACAATCCAGCCAAGCCCTCAATGATGACGCCACAAAGAGGTTCCGCAAATCGATGACAGCAGCCGTGGATAGCAGAAAAGAAAGCTTCAGACTCAAGCGCCTGCAGAAGAACCTTCGCCGCGAGGTGGGTAAGGC
>JBJHAY010000348.1:0-3635 GCA_050485205.1 Gammaproteobacteria bacterium | reverse complement strand
GCTATGCCCTGTTCCTGATCATCAGTTATTTCGTCTCGCCGCAATATTCTCAGGTATTCATTGGCATGACCGCCACCAATATCCTGTTCGGCAGGGCTGCGGGTATGTCGTTGGGATACGCCATGGAATTCGGGCACTGGGTGGTGTTGCCGGTCAATCTGGCCATCGAGAGCATTCTGGTGCTGCTGATCTACCCCATGTTCGTATTCAGCTGGCATCAGATGGTGGTAATCAAGCCGCTGGAAAAATTCATGCAGCGCACCGGCCGGGCAGCCCATGCCAATCACGACAGGATCAAGCGCTATGGCATCCCCAGCCTGTTCATCTTCGTGCTCTTTCCCTTCTGGATGACCGGCCCCGTGGTGGGCTCCGTGATCGGCTTCTTCATCGGCCTTTCCCCCTGGGTCAACATGGCGATAGTGCTATCAGGCACCACCCTGGCCTGCATCGGCTGGGCCATGGTGTTGCGGAACCTGCATGAGACCCTGGCGGATTTCAGCCCTTTCGCGCCCTTGATCGTGCTGGGCGTGATCGTGGCGATTGCCATTGCCGGTTACTGGCTGGAATCCAGAAAAAACAAACCCCTGTAGGAGCGAGCCCTGCTCGCGACAAGATCTGGTCGCCTGCAGGGCAGGCTCCTACAAGAGACAATGCTTGCAGACTGCTACCGGGCCTTGGCCACCGCGAGTTCGGCCCAGCGGGTGGTGTAGGCGGATGACTTGTGACAGGACTTGGTGCGCCAGGCTTGTGCAATACCGTCGCTGGCCAGATGCAGACTGCCTCTGCCCATGCGGCGGTTGATGTCGTCCAGCAAGCGCATGCGGGCCGCCGGTCTGACATCCTCCGGCGCGGCGAACAGATCACCCTGCACCGCTGTTGCCGGCACCAGGCCGGACAGCACGACACCTGCCTTGCTGTATTCAAAACCCTCCCGGAACAGATGGCCCAGCGCCTGTCTCGCGCTTTTGACCAGCAGTTGCGTATCGTTGCTGGGATAAGGCAGGGCAATAGCAATGCCCTGGGCATGCTGGGGCTTGATGCGGCGGTTGGGGTTGGTGCGGATATAGACATGCAGGGCACTCGCCAGCGAGCCCTGGGCCCGCAGTTTCTCCGCCGCCCGGCTCATGTAGGTGCTGACCGCCTCCTCCATGCCCTGCAAGGTGGTGACATAGGCGCCAAAGGTTCTGGAACTGACGATCTGCTGGCGCGGCTCCCGCACTTCTTCCAGCGCAAGGCAGGGTTCGCCATTCAACTCCCGCACTGTGCGCGCCAACACCACACTGAAACTGCGCCGCAGCCAGGCGGGATCAGTGACAGCCAGTTGCGCCACGGTTGCGATACCCAGACCACGCAATTTTTCTCCCAGGCGGCGGCCCACGCCCCACAGGGCCTCCACCGGCGTGGTCTCGAACCAACGCCGCAGTTCGCTGGCCGTCATGGCGTTGAGATCGCAGACACCATCAAAGCAGCGGTTCTTCTTGGCATAGTGATTTGCCAGCTTGGCCAGGGTCTTGGTGGCGGCGATGCCGACACAGGTGGGCAAACCGGTCCATTGCAACACCCGCCGCCGCAGCGTTTGCCCATGATTGACCAGATTTTTTACCGATAGGTTGGTTAAATCCAGAAAGCATTCATCGATGGAATAGACTTCCTGATGAGGACTGAAGGCGGCAAGAATATCCATTACCCGATGGCTCATGTCGGCATAGAGGGTGTAGTTGGAGGAAAACGCCACGATGCCGTGGGCCCGAGCCAGGGCCTTGAGTTCATGCCAGGGCTGGGCCATGCCCACGCCCAGGGCCTTGGCCTCATTGCTGCGGGACACCACACAGCCGTCATTGTTGGACAGCACCACCACTGGTCGCCCTTCCAGGGCAGGATTGAAGACCCGCTCGCAGCTGACATAGAAGTTGTTGACGTCCACCAGGGCTATGGCGCCCATATCACAGCACCGGATGAATCACGTTGGTCACTACACCCCAGATCACCAGTTCCTGGCCCTCGCTGAACTCGATGGGCGCGAACTCCGGGTTTTCCGGCAGCAGCCGGATGATGCCCTTGCGCTGGGAAAGCCGCTTCACCGTCAACTCCCCATCCACCACCGCCACCACAATGTTGCCGGAGCGTGGATTGATGGCACGGTCCACCACCAGGGTATCGCCGTCGAAGATGCCGGCGCCGGTCATGGAATTGCCCTGCACCCGCACGAAAAAGGTCGCCGCCGGATTCTTCACCAGTTGCTGGTTGAGATCGAGCATGTCCTCCACGTAATCATCGGCCGGCGAGGGAAAACCGGCGGGGACACGGTTGGCGAACAGGGGCAGGGACAGGCCGGGTGGTTCCACTGCGGCTGGCAGCACGGCACTTACTATTGCTTCTCTGGCTATAGCTTCTCTGGCCATAGCTTCTCTGGCCATAGAATCCCTGTCCATGGATTCCCCGGCCATGGATTCTCCGACCATTGACCGCCCGCGCCTGCGATCACGCCGACCTAGCGCACCAGCGCCGCCATCCTCAGCCCCCAGGCAGGCATGGAGCTGCCAGCGTGCCGTCAGCAGGTTTTCCACCGCGGCCCTGTCACTCTCGGGAATGCGCATCACCACCGACTTCTCCCCCGGCCGACCACTCTTTGGCTTGCGCCCGGCGCCGGGGCGATAACCACCATGGCTGCTCGCCTTTGGGCTGGCCTGCAAGGTGGCAACCTTGCCGCCACTTTTCCGAGGCCGTTTTACACTTGGGTTCTTTTTCATGGCACGATGATATCATAACGAAATCAAGTGCAGTGACCCTATTCATCAGCTTGTCAGGGAATTTTGGCAGAGTTTCCAAGCTGATCTATACTTGCTCCATGGAGGAAGTTGACATGAAAAAAACGCAATACACATGGTGGCGGGATGGGAAGTACTATCTCGGCTTTCTCAATGATTATCCCGACTATCTTACCCAGGGTACCAGCAAGCGTGAACTTACTGAAAACCTGATCGACTTGCTGAAGGACCTCAGATCAAGAGAAATCCCCTATATCCGCAAAGTCGAAGAACTGGAAGTCGCATAGCTACCACTCGCATGAAAAGAAGGGAACTCATTCAGACGCTGGAAGCGATGGGCTGCGTGCTGGCAAGGCATGGCGCAAAGCATGACTGGTATACGAATCGTGAAACCAGGCAATCACAGCCAGTACCCCGACATACGGAAATCAACGAGCATCTTGCTAGAACTATTATTAAGAAACTGTCCGCAAAATAACCCTCGACATTCCATCACACGTTGAGATCATCAACCCTGGACTCTTCTTGAGCACAACACCTCCCCAACCCCTTTCCTCTTTCACCTGGCGCTGGCTGGCGGAGACCATGCGGCTGGCCGACCCCCATGCCACCAGGCTGGGCCAGCCTACCGGCGCTGCAGGCCATGAAGCACCTGCCAACGCCACCGCCAGCGAACGACTCCTGCTGTCACACGCCTATCGCCTTGCTGTGGCGGATGGCACCCTGGCTTTGCTGCAATCCTGGCAGCAACTGCTAAGACTGAGCCTGCTGGCTTTCTGCCTGCTCGCCCTGGCCGGCGGCTTCAGTTCCGCCCTGGCACTGCTGGGGGATGGCAGCCGTGCAGTCAACGTGGTCTGGGCCATCGGC
>JBJHAY010000347.1:0-3636 GCA_050485205.1 Gammaproteobacteria bacterium | reverse complement strand
GATGGAGTCCGACCGCATGGGGCATCTGCTGGGCGCCGTGACCCAGGAAAAACTGGATAACCAGCGCGGCGTGGTGCAGAACGAGAAGCGCCAGGGTGACAACCAACCCTATGGACGGGTCAACTACAACCTCTATGAAGGCCTGTTTCCGCCCGGCCATCCCTACCGTCATTCCACCATCGGTTCCATGGAAGACCTGGACGCCGCCAGCCTGGAGGACGTGCAGCAATGGTTCCGCGACTACTACGGCCCCAATAATGCGGTGCTGGTGCTGGCCGGTGACATCGACCTGGAGACCGCCAGGGAAAAGGTCAGCCGCTACTTTGGTGATATTGCCGCCGGCCCCGAGGTGGATGCCATCAACACCTGGGTGCCGACGCGTCACACCAATACCAGCGAAACCCAGTATGACGAAGTCCCCGGCATCATGGCCAACCGTGCCTGGGTGGCGCCTCCCCGCAGCACCCGCGAGCGCGCCTTGCTGGACCTGGCGGCGGCGGTGCTGGGACGCGGCCGCAATTCCCGCCTCTATCGTGATCTGATCTATGAAAAGCAGGTGGCCTCCACCGCCAGTGTCGGCTTGGTGCCCTTCGAACTCGCCAGCGTGTTCGATCTCACGGTGATACTCAATCCCGGCGAGCCACTGGCAGTCGCCAATGAAGCCATAGATCGCATCATTGCCGAGTTTCTGCGTGACGGGCCAACACCGGATGAACTGGAACGCGTGGTTACCAATATCAATGCCAGTACCGTGCGTGGTCTGGAACAGGTGGGCGGTTTCAGCGGCAAGGCCGCGCAACTGGCCGAGGGGGAACTGTATGCCGGTGATCCCCTGTTCATCCAGCAGTACCTGGAATGGATCAACGCCGCTACCGTGGACGAGGTGTTGGCGGTGGCGCGGCAATGGATCGGTGATGGCTGGCATCAGGTCAATGTGCAGCCCGCGGGCCGCTATGGGGTTGCCGCCCAGGGAGTGGATCGCAGTGGGGGCTTGCCGCCGCTGCCTGATGATCTGCCCAGTCTCAGCTTCCCCCCCTTACAGAGCGCCACCCTGAGCAATGGCCTGGAAGTAGTGGTGGCGGAACGTCCGGAATTGCCGCTGGTATCGCTCTATCTGGACTTTGACGCCGGTTACGCCGCCGATGCCAGCGGCAAGCAGGGCGTGGCCTCCTTTGCCGCCGCCATGCTCGACAAGGGCACCACCAGCCGCGATGCACTGGGCATTGCCGACACCCTTGAACGCCTGGGCGCCATCGTCAATGCTGGCGCCAATGTGGATGCCAATTTCATCACGCTCTCGGCCCTCAAGGACAACCTGCTGGCCTCCCTGGAAATCTGGGCCGACATCGTCCGTAACCCCGCCTTTGCTGCCGAAGAGGTGGAACGCCTGCGTGGCCAACGGCTCACCGCCATTGCCCAGGAAAAGGCCCAGCCCGCCGGACTGGCGCAGCGTCTGATCACGCCCTTGTTGTATGGTGAGGGCCATGCCTATGCGGTGCCGTTCTCCGGCACCGGCAGCGAGCAATCGGTGGCCTCCCTTGAACGTGATGATCTGTTGGACTTCCAGCAAGCTTGGCTGCGTCCGGACAACGCCCGCCTGTTCGTGGTGGGGGATACCCGGCTGGAAGAAATCGTGCCCTTGCTGGAAAGCGTCCTGGGCGGCTGGCAGGCCCCGGCGACAGCCATTCCCGGCAAAAATATCACCGCTGTCAGTCTGCCGGAGCAGACACGGCTGATCCTGGTACACAAGCCCGGTTCACCCCAGTCCTACATCCTCGGCGCCCACCTGGTGCCAGGCATGGGCGATGACCGCGAACTGGCCCTGCAAGCCAGCAACAGCTTGCTGGGAGGCGCCTTTACCTCCCGCATCAACATGAACCTGCGCGAGGACAAGGGCTGGTCCTATGGCGCCAGGACCACCCTGCAGGCGGCCAAGGGGCAGCGGCCGTTCCTGGTGACCGCCCCGGTGCAGAGCGACCGCACCGGCGATTCACTGGCAGAACTGCTACGGGAACTGCGGGATATCCGCCGCGAGCGCCCCATCAGTGGCGAAGAGATGGAACTTGCCATTGCCGGTCTGGCGCGGGTATTGCCCGGTCAGTTCGAGACCTCCCAGGCAGTCCTCAACAGCCTGGTCACCTCCGCCCGCTATGGCCGCCCGCTGGACTACCCGGCCTATCTGGCGGAAGCCTATGAGGCGCTGGAGTTGGATGACTTGCAACAGGCCATGGCAGCGTTGCTGGATCCCCAGCGCCTGATCTGGATTGTAGTGGGGGACGTGGACACCATCCGGCCCCAGGTGGAGCCGCTGGGCATCGCCCCCCTGGAAATCTGGAACGAAGATGGCAGCCCACTCGCGCCATGAGTCCCAGACACAAACCGACCCCCGATGCCCGGCTCATAACTTCAGCGCTGTTGGGCTTGGATTTGCCGTAGCTAAAGGTCCGTACTTTCAGTGTTCAGTGTTCAGTGCTCAGTGCTGTTGAGCTTTGACTTGCTGTAGCCAAAAGCTACCGTAACCAAAAGCTATAGCAACCAAAAGCTATAGCAACCAAAAGCGCAACAGCGCTGAAGCCAGAGGTGTCGGGTGCTGGGGAGGGGGTGTCAAAACGCTCTGCCGCATGGATGCGGCAGGCGAGCCCCCATGGATGGGTTCACGGCGCTTTTGACACCCCCTCCCCAGCATCCGGCACCAAGCCACAATACTTGCATCACAGTAAAACCACTGAGCCACAAACAAGGGACAAGCCACAATACTTGCATCACAGTAAAACCACCGAGCCACAAACAAGGGACAAGCCACTGAAGCCAACTACAACCACCAGTCGCGAGCCGGGCTCGCTCCTACACAAGTACTGGCATGGTGGCCGTGCTGCCAAGCTTCACTTAGAATGTCATCTCACAGGTATGTAATTTCGGCCAGCTCATTTATCCAGGAAGCCCCCATGTCCATGATCACTTCTACCAGCACATCCCTGAAGTCTGTTTTTGCCGTGGTAACGGCCAGTTTTCTGCTCAGCGCCTGTCAGCCAGAACAGTCAAGCCAGTCCGAAACAAGCGATGCCGCGAGCCAGGTCGAGAGCCAGGCGGGCGCCGGCATTGATCATGACTTGCGGCCGCTGCCCTGGATGATGGGCCAGGTGCCGGAGATCACCCAGAAGACCACCATCAGCATGCGTACCAGTGCCGGTGAGATTGTGATCGAGGTCTACCCCGAGGCCGCCCCCAATGCCGCCGAGCGCTTCGTGGCCCTGGTGGAGTCCGGCTACTATGACAATACCCCGGTTTCCCGGGTGGTGCCCGGCTTCGTGGCCCAGTTCGGCGTCAACTGGCGCGAGCCCCACAACGCCTGGCGCGAAAACACCTTCGACGACGATCCCACGCTGTTCTCCCTGGAGCGCGGCACCCTGGCATTCGCCAAGGCCGGGCCCAACACCAACTCCACCCAGGTCTTCATCAACTATGTGGAAAATGACCGCCTGGCCTCGCCGCAATTCAACTTCACCGTGTTCGGCAAGGTGGTCAGCGGCATGGAAGTGGTGGACAGTTTCCAGCAGGTGGGCGATCCCCAGGGTGGCTTGGATCAGGGTCGGCTGTGGAGTGACGGTGATGCCTACCTGGATTCGCTGGATATGC
>JBJHAY010000346.1:0-3639 GCA_050485205.1 Gammaproteobacteria bacterium | reverse complement strand
CAGCTACACTGCGTTGTGGTTGTTCGGCAGGCCTGCTGAGGGAGACGACTGGTTTTCTGGCCCGTCGCGCATGATCCCTCTCGATCCGGCCAGCGCCAGACAGGTGGAGGCGGTGACCTGGCTGGACCATGACACCGTATTGATCACCAATGAACAGCGGGACATGTTCCATGTGACTGCGCCAGGCATTGATGATTTCTGAGCATGACAGGGCACCAAGCAGCATGTCTGTGGTCTATATCTTGCAATGATTGATCTTGCACATAACAGCAGTGAAGCCCATATTGCCTCCCGAGGGATGCAGTCCGGCCCTGAAACACGATATTGGCGGCCGTCCAGGACGAGTAACAGACAATGAATGAGAAAACCCTGCAGGACATTTCCCGCGCCTACAATGGCCACTATCCGGAATGGAAGGAATTCCTCGCCAATCTCTCCGAGCGTATTGCAGAATTGTTGGAGCCCACCGGCATCCGCCATTCCATCAAGGGCAGGGTCAAGACCCTGGAAAGCCTGAGCGAGAAAATGAGCTTCCTGGACAGGCAGCATGATGAGAACCCCATCATCAAGGACCTGGTGGGGCTACGGGTGGTAGTGCCGTTCCAGGAAGGGGTGGAGCAGGTGGTGGAAGTGCTGCGGCGCCACTTCCCGGTGGAGGGGATAGAACGCAAGTCGGACAAGCTGTCCTACCGTGAGTTTGCCTACGACTCGGTGCACGTGGAAATCCCCATCAGTCATGGTCTTGGTTTTCCCGCCTGCTGCAAGCCAGTGGTGGAGGTGCAGGTGCGTACCATTCTGCAGGATGCCTGGGCGGAGGTGGAGCACGAACTGATCTACAAGAATCATTTCCGCTATCCCAACAATGAGTCCATCCGCAAGAAACTGGCGGCGCTCAATGCCAGCCTTACCCTCTCGGACATGATTTTCCAGGAAATCCGCGACTCGCAGAAAGAGATGGAACGCTGGGGGCATGAACGTTTTCAGGCCTTGATCGACAAGTCGGTGAACCTGGAAGCGTCAAGCTTGCCGAAAAACCTGGTGCTGGCGAAACCCAAGCCCGAGCAGCCGGACGAAGGCGCCACCGGCAACCGCGCAGAGATCGAGAAATATCTGATGGCGGCCCTCAAGGCTCACAACGAGCACGATTACCACGATGCCATCAAGTACTACACCCTGGTGCTGGAGCGCAATCCAGAGTTGCCAATACGCTCCATGGTGTACAGTCACAGGGGCATGGCCAATTTCATGTTGCAGCGGGAGTCCCAGGCCCTGAGTGACTTCGATCGCAGCTTCTATTGTGACAAGAGCAATTTCCGCTCCCTCAACTACCGCGCTCTGGTACTGCGCCGCATGGGCTATGTGGAACAGGCACTGGAATGTCTGGCCATGTCGCTGGATATCAAGCCGGATCAGGCCGACGTCCACTTCCTGCGCGCCCAGACCTTGGTAGAGATCGACGAGGAGGCAAAGGCCCTCAGCGATCTTACCCGGGCCCTGGAACTGGAGCCCGGACATGAGGAAGCCCATAAATTGCTGAACCGTCTGACCCGCAAGGCTCCCGAAAAAACCCAGGCGGGCCGGGTCGATGACATCAGTGGCACGGCCCCGGGCCCGCAACTGGACCCACAAGGCCTTGGGGGTGGCAAGCGTGCCGCAGCCGGTTGAGAGCGGTACCATGCATATCTGGGTCGATGCCGACGCCTGCCCCAGGGTGATCAAGGACATCCTGTTCCGGGCGGCCTTGCGCACCGGTCTGCCCCTGACCCTGGTGGCCAATCAACCCATCCAGGTGCCCCCGGGTGGGCGGATTCAATCCCTGTGCGTGGCCAGTGGTTTTGATGTGGCGGACAACGAAATCGTGCGCCGGGTCCAGCCGGGTGACCTTGTCATCACCAGTGATATTCCGCTGGCTGCCGAAGTACTGGCCAAGCAGGCCCATGCTCTCAGCCCCAGGGGAGAGCGCTTCAGGGCCGGCAGCATCGGCGCCCGTCTCAACATGCGTGACTTCATGGACACCATGCGCGCCAGCGGTGTCCACGGGGGTGGGCCGCCAGCCCTGAGCCAAGCCGACCGCGCTGCCTTTGCCGGGCACCTGGACCGTTTGATCAGCAGTCATGTCCGTTCCTGAAACCCCGGCCCCGATGTTGCGCCAAGCTTTCCGCGGCAATATCCGGGCCAGGGGCAATGTCAATCCATCCATTCACCATGGGCATCGCCGAGGATGGCAATTGCCCCATGGCTGGTGTTATGATTCGCCGCTTTCCTGTTGCACGGAGATTCCTCGCTGGCATCAGCGGACAGAGGCATGAAGGCGTTCTATCGGCAAGACTTCAAACTTGGCATCATCGGTGGCGGACAATTGGGCAGAATGCTCATTCCCTCCTGTGTCAATTTCAACATCCACACGGCCGTGCTCGACCCCGACCCGGAGGCTCCCTGCCACGGTCTGGCCAACGAGTTCGTCAATGGCTCCCTGCGTGACTTCGACACCGTCTACCGTTTTGGCAGCGGCATGGATCTGATTACCATCGAGATCGAGAACGTCAACGTCAAGGCGCTGATGGCGCTGGAGCAGGACGGCATTCCCGTGTTTCCCCAGCCCAGGGTGATCGAAATCATCCAGGACAAGCGCGTTCAGAAACAGTTTTACCGTGATCATGGCATTCCCACCGCCGACTTCGTGCTGGTGGAAAACCGCGCCGACATCGGCCGCCATGAAGCCTTCCTGCCGGCCTTCAACAAACTGGGCAAGGGCGGCTACGACGGCGGCGGCGTACAGCGCATCAACAGCCTGGCGGACCTGGACAAGGCCTTTGATGCCCCCGGCCTGCTGGAAAGCTATGTGGACTTCGAGCGGGAAATTTCGGTAATCGCCGCCCGCAACCGCCATGGCGAAGTGGTGGTCTATCCTGCGGTGGAGTGTGTATTCCATCCCTCCCACAACCTGGTGGATTATCTGCTGTCGCCCAGTTCCGCCGCGCCCCAAGTACTGGAAGCCGCCGCCGCGATAGCGCGCCAAGTGGTGGAAAGCCTGGAGATCGTGGGTCTGCTGGCGGTGGAGATGTTCGTGACCCGCGATGGCCAGGTGCTGGTCAACGAAGTGGCGCCGAGGCCCCACAACAGCGGCCATCAGACCATCAATGCCAATCATACCTCTCAGTATGAGCAACATCTGCGCGCCATTCTCGGCTTGCCCCTTGGCGATCCTGGCATCAAGAAGCCTTCCGCCATGGTGAACCTGCTGGGGAGCGAGGGCCACTCGGGACAGGCCCGCTACGAGGGCGTGGAAGATTTGCTGCGTATCCCCGGCGCCAATCTTTTTCTCTACGGTAAAAAAATGACCCGGCCCTTTCGCAAGATGGGCCATGTGACCATTCTTGACGATGACCCGGCCGCGCTTGCCGGCAAGGTCCAGCAAGTCAAGCAGGCAATCAGGGTGTTGACATGAGCAATTCCAAGGTAGGCATCATCATGGGCAGCAGCTCCGACCTCAAGGTGATGGAGCAGGCGGGCTATGTCTTGCAGGACTTCGGCATCGATTACGAAATCGGCGTGGTTTCTGCCCATCGAACCCCGGAGTCGATGATTGAATACGCCCGAAGCGCCAGGGAACGGGGACTCAAGGTGATCATCGCCGGT
>JBJHAY010000345.1:0-3658 GCA_050485205.1 Gammaproteobacteria bacterium | reverse complement strand
GTGCAGGGTCAGATATTCACTGTCTCCGCGCAGGACCCGCACGGTACCGCGGTCAGCCACATAGTTGGGACCTGGAGCTTCTTCCACCCCCTCGAACACGAAGGTGTAACCCGATATCTCGATGCTGTCGCCGGGAGACATGCGCACATCCCGCTCCACGCTGTAATGGCTGGTGAAGACGACGCCGAGGATGATGGTGGCAAAGCCTGCATGGGCCATTTGCATGCCCCAGTAGCCCAGGCTGAGACTTTGCAGTCCCTTCCACAGGCTTGGCTTGTTGGCGGTCTTGTCCCTGATGTCCTTGGCAATCCCCAGCATCACCCACAGCGCCAGGGTAAAGGCGATGATGGCGGAGATATTGAATTCGCGGGTCACCACCAAGGGCACCACGATCCCCAGCCCCACGCTGGCCACGGCCACCTTGGTGAGCTGCTGCTTGAGATAGTCGGTGGAAGTGCGCTTCCAGCGCGAAAAGGTGGAAATACCCAGGAATAGGCTCAACAGGGCCATCAAGGGCACGAACACGGTGTTGAAATACGGTGGCCCCACCGAAACCCGGTTGGCTTCGCCATAGATGGCCTCGTGAATCAAGGGGAACAGTGTGCCCAGCAAGACCGCTGCCATCGACACCACCAGGATGATGTTATTGATGAGCAGAAAGACTTCGCGGGAATTGCTGCCATAACTGGCGGTGCCCTTCACCACTGGCGCACGCAAGGCATACAACACCAGGGAAGAACCTATCACCGCCAGCATCAGCCCCAACAGCACCATGCCACGCTCGGGGTCCACCGCGAAGGCATGCACCGAGGTGAGCACACCGGAGCGCACGATGAAGGCTCCCAGCAAACTCAGGGAAAAGGCGCTGATGGCCAGCAGCACGGTCCAGCTCTTGAACACGCCACGCTTTTCCGTCACCGCCAGTGAGTGAATCAAGGCCGTGCCCACCAGCCAGGGCATGAAGGACACATTCTCCACCGGGTCCCAGAACCACCAGCCTCCCCAGCCCAACTCGTAATAGGCCCACCAACTTCCAAGGGCGATGCCAATGGTGAGGAAGGCCCAGGCGGCATTGGTCCACGGCCGGGTCCAACGGGCCCAGGCGCCATCGAGGCGCCCACTGAGCAGCGCGGCGATGGCAAAGGCGAAGGCCACGGAAAAGCCCACGTAGCCCATGTAGAGGAAGGGTGGATGGACAATGAGACCAAAATCCTGCAACAGGGGATTGAGATCGCTGCCCTCCCGCGGCGGATTGAGCAAGAGACGCTCGAAGGGATTGGAGGTGAAAATCATGAACAGCAGGAAACCCACGGCAATGATGCCCATCACTGACAGTACCCGGGAGAGAATGTCCAGGGGCAACTCCTTGCTGAACAGGCTCACCGCATAGGTCCAGGTGGCCAGAATCAATACCCACAGCAGCAGCGATCCTTCATGCCCGCCCCAGACCGCGGCGAACTTGTAATAGGACGGCAGCAGACTATTGGAGTTCTGCGCCACATAGGCCACGGTAAAGTCATCACTGAGGAAGGACTGGGCCAGGCAGGCAAAGGCCAGCAGCATGAACACCCAGATTCCTGAACTGAGGGGGCGCGCCAGCGACATCCACAGCTTGTTGCCGGTGGTGGCGCCCGCCAGCGGAATCACGCTCAACAGCAGCGCCAGAGCCAGCGCCAACAAGAGGGAAAAATTACCAAGTTCCGGAACCATCAATAGCCTCCCGCGGCCTGGGCCTTGGCCCGCTCCGCCGCTTCCAATGCCTGCACTACTTCGGCGGACATGTAGTTCTCATCATGCTTGGCAAGAATCACCGAAGCCTGGAACACTCCCAGATCATCGATGAAACCCTCGGCCACCACCCCCTGTCCCTCGCGGAACAGGTCCGGCAGCACACCGCTGTAGATCACGGCAATGTCGGCATTGAAATCCGTGGTGACAAATTCCACGCTGGTGCCCTCCAGGCCATCCTTGCGCACGCTGCCTTCCTTGACCATGCCACCAATGCGGATGTGCTGGCCACGCGGCACCATGCCTTCGGCAATCTCAGTGGGAGTGAAAAACACATTGATACCCTGGTTCAGGGCGAACAACATGAGTCCAACTGCCGCGGCGGAACCGAACACGATGAACAGCACGGTCATCAGGCGTTGTTTTCTATGGGCCAGCATTCAGCGGCTCTCCTCGCGCTCCAGGCGCGCTCTCAATTGACGCAAAAACTTGCGCCGCGCCAGGCGCGGCTGGATCAGGTTGGCGGCCATCAACACGGCGAAGATGCCATAGGCGGACCAGACATATACGGCATAGCCTCCCATGTGAAAAAATGCCGCCAGACTGTCGAACTGAAAATTCAGCATCATGCACCTCCCTTGCCGATCAAATCCCTCACCCATTGGGATCGGCGTTCCCGCAGCAGAATTTCATTGCGGGACTGCATGATCACCGCCAACAGGAAGATTCCAAACACCGCAAAACCCATGATGAAGGCGGGAATCCAGATTTCCGGCGGGTTGGCCGCGGTACGCTCCATGCTGAGGGAACTGGCTGGCTGGTGCAGGGTATTCCACCACTCCACCGAGTACTTGATGATGGGAATGTTCACCACCCCCACCAACACCAGCACGGCACAGGCCTTGGCGGCGTTTTCACTGGTTTCATAGGCGGAACGCAAGGCCATTACCCCCAGATAGAGGAAAAACAGGATCAGCGTGGAAGTGAGGCGGGCATCCCAGATCCACCAGGTGCCCCAGGTGGGAATGCCCCACAACGAGCCCGTGGCCAGGCCCGCGGCGGTAAGGCTGGCACCAACCGGGGCACAGGCCTTGGCCACGATGTCCGCCATCTTGACTTTCCAGATCAACACCGCCGCGCTCAGCACCGCCATCATCACATAGGCATTGAGGGCCAATACCACCGTGGGGACATGAATGTAGATGATGCGGTAATTGTCCCCCATCTGATAATCAGGGGGGGCAAACATCAGGCCCCACACCAGCCCTGCCAGCAACAGCAAGCCGGTGATCCAGCTCAGCCAGGGCAGAAACCTTCCGCTCATGTCATAGAACCACTTGGGCGAACCCAACTTATAAAACCATTGCCACATCGTGCCAGCTCGTTTGTCAGAACATCATCCAATATTGGCCCAACCAGAGTACTGGATTCCGCATCCAGCCTGTAGCAGGTTAGGCCGCTTCCCTTGAATTTCCTCGATTTTTTCTTAATTGACGCTGATGCGCAGACCCGCCGCGATGGCCAGGGGAGACAGACTCAAAGCCACCATCAAGAGAGCGCCGAGCACCGCCAGCAGGCCCGCCACCGGCAACCCGGCAATGGCTGCCTGTACCGCGCCCGTCCCAAATACGAGTACCGGGATAAACAGGGGCAATACTAACACAGCCAGCAACAAACCACTGCGTGACAGACCCACTGTCAGCGCCATGCCAATGGCACCCAGCAGACTCAGGGTGGGGGTACCCAGGAGCAAGCCCAGCACCAACACTCCCCTGCCCGCCTCAGGCAAGGACAACATCATTGCCAGCACCGGCGCCAGCACCACGATGGGCAGGCCGGACACCAGCCAATGCGCCAAGACCCTGGTCAAGATCAGAAAGTACAGGGGCTGGCCGCTGATCAGCAATTGTTCCAGGGAACCATCCTCGAA
>JBJHAY010000344.1:0-3658 GCA_050485205.1 Gammaproteobacteria bacterium | reverse complement strand
CGACGAGATCCTGGTGCGTTCCCCCATCACCTGTACCACGGAGTTCGGGATTTGCCGCCTTTGCTACGGTCGAGATCTGGCGCGTGGTCATCTGGCCAATATCGGCGAGGCAGTGGGTGTTGTTGCCGCACAGTCCATCGGTGAGCCTGGCACGCAGCTGACCATGAGGACCTTCCACATTGGTGGCGCGGCCTCCAGGGCTACGGCTTCGGACAGCGTCCAGGTCAAAACCACGGGTAAAATTCATTTGCACAACATGAAAACCGTGCAAAAAGTTACCGGTGAACTGGTTGTGGTATCCCGTTCTGGCGAATTGATTGTGAATGATGTCAATGGTCGAGAGCGTGAGCGTTACAAGCTGCCTTATGGCGCGGTCATTGTCAAAGGCAATGAATTTGATGTGGAAGCCGGTCAGATTGTGGCCACTTGGGATCCGCACACCCACCCCATCATTGCGGAAGTGGCCGGTAAGGTTGCTTTTGCCTCAATGGAAGAAGGGCTGAGCGTCAAGCGCCAGACAGACGAGATTACTGGACTTTCGAGTATATCGGTCATGGACCCGGCCGAGCGTCCTTCATCAGGCAAGGAGATGCGTCCGGCGGTCACCCTGGTGGATAAGAAAGGTAAGGAATTGATGTTGCCGGGTACCACTGTGCCGGCGCACTACTTCCTGCCGGCCAAGGCCATAGTGAATGTGGAGGACGGATCAGATGTCAATATTGGTGATGTCATTGCCCGTATCCCACAGGAAGGTTCCAAAACCCGTGATATCACAGGGGGTCTGCCACGGGTGGCGGACCTGTTCGAGGCCAGGAAGCCGAAGGAACCAGCGATTCTCGCCGAAATATCCGGCACTGTCAGCTTTGGTAAGGAAACCAAGGGCAAGCGCCGCCTCATCATCACCCCAGCTGATGGCGTCAACCCGATCGACGGTAGTTCACATTACGAGACATTGATACCGAAGTGGCGTCAAATGACGGTGTTCGAGGGTGAGTTCATCGAGAAGGGAGAAATCGTCTCCGATGGCCCCCCCAGCCCTCACGACATTTTGCGGTTGAAGGGCGTGGAGCCCCTGGCCCACTACATCGTCAACGAGGTACAGGACGTTTACCGCTTGCAAGGTGTGCGCATCAATGACAAGCACATCGAGGTAATCGTGCGGCAAATGCTGCGCAAGTCTGAGATTCTGGATATGGGCGACTCGAGCTTCATCAAGGGTGAGCAAGTGGAATACTCACGAGTGGTGTCGGAGAATGCGAAGTTGCGTAATGATGGCAAGCAGGAGGCCAAGTACGAGCGAGTGTTGCTGGGTATTACCAAGGCCTCGCTGGCTACTGAATCCTTCATATCCGCAGCCTCTTTCCAGGAGACCACAAGGGTGTTGACGGAAGCTGCTGTGACCGGCAAGCGCGATTATTTGCAAGGCCTGAAGGAGAACGTGGTGGTGGGCAGGCTGATTCCTGCGGGAACTGGTCTTACCTACCACGAGCGCCGCAGGATGCGGGCTATGGCAAGGCGTGCCAGTGAGTCCGAGTCTGAAACGGTCACCGCGAGCGAAGTGGAAGCAGCATTGAGCGAGGCTTTGAAATCGGAATCCTGATCGACGTCCGTCTGTGCTCGTTAGCGACGGAGAGATCACGGAAAGAGGAAGTGACAGTGCGGCAGCTCCCCCCCAGTGGGTGCTGCCGTATTATATTTATGGTTGACTGGAAGGGGGCGGATCATTAGAATCTCGCCTCCCCCGAATGTCGTCATGAACGGCAGGGCTTTGTCTGTCAAAGTCCCGGGAAACCAGTCGAAAGAAACACTCAACTGCAGGAGTAATGGATGGCAACGGTCAACCAATTGGTTCGTAAGCCAAGAAAAAGCAAGGTGGAGAAGAGCGCGGTACCCGCGCTGATGAGCTGCCCCCAGCGCCGCGGCGTTTGTGTGCGTGTCTATACCACCACCCCCAAGAAGCCGAACTCGGCTCTGCGCAAGGTTTGCCGTGTGCGCCTCACCAACGGTTATGAAGTGACTTCCTACATCGGTGGAGAAGGACATAACCTGCAGGAGCACTCTGTGATTCTGATCCGTGGCGGCAGGGTCAAGGACTTGCCTGGTGTGCGTTATCACACCGTAAGGGGCAGTCTGGATACCTCTGGCGTCGCCGCACGCCGTCAGGGCCGCTCCAAATATGGCGCCAAGCGCCCGAAATCCTAATATCCCATTGACAGTAAGGCCGGGTGCAGCCAGCAGGCTGGAATCCTGGGTCCCCTGAAGGAGAAGTAAGTCATGCCAAGAAGACGCGTAGTAGCCAAGCGGGAAGCATTGCCAGATCCCAAATTCGGCAGCCAGACCCTCGCCAAGTTCATGAATCATGTCATGGTGGATGGCAAGAAGTCGGTAGCCGAGAAAATCGTTTACGGTGCCCTGCAGGTCGTAGGCGATAAGTCGGGAGCCAATGCTCTTGAAAAGTTTGAAACAGCGCTGGATAACATAGCGCCGCTGGTGGAAGTCAAATCCCGTCGTGTGGGTGGTGCCACTTACCAGGTGCCGGTAGAAGTGCGCGCGGAGCGTCGCAGCGCCCTGGCAATGCGTTGGTTGGTGGAGCATTCGCGCAAGCGTGGAGAAAAATCCATGGCCCTGCGCCTTGCCGGAGAGATTCTGGATGCGTCCGAGGGACGGGGTAGTGCGGTGCGCAAGCGTGAGGACGTGCATCGGATGGCCGAGGCCAACAAGGCCTTCTCCCATTACCGGTTCTAAGTATCCAAGTATCAATATTCATTTAAAGCACAGAGGGCATTGCTGTGGCCAGAAAAACCCCATTGAGCCGATATCGCAATATCGGCATTTGCGCCCACGTAGACGCGGGTAAAACCACCACCACGGAACGAGTTCTGTTCTATACCGGCGTGAATCACAAGCTGGGTGAGGTGCATGACGGCGCGGCCACCATGGACTGGATGGTGCAGGAGCAGGAGAGGGGTATCACCATCACCTCCGCCGCCACCACCTGTTTTTGGAAAGGCATGGATGGCCAATATGAAGAGCACCGCGTCAACATCATCGACACCCCTGGACACGTAGACTTCACCATCGAGGTGGAACGTTCCCTGCGCGTCCTTGACGGAGCCGTGGTAGTCCTGTGTGCCAGTTCTGGTGTGCAACCGCAAACCGAGACGGTTTGGCGCCAGGCCAACCGCTATGAAGTGCCGAGGCTGGTCTTCGTCAACAAGATGGACCGTGCTGGCGCCGACTTCCTGCGCGTGGTCAACCAGGTCCGCGATCGCCTCAAGGCCAATGCCGTGCCGATTCAACTGGCCATTGGCGCGGAAGAGAACTTCAAGGGTGTCATCGACCTGGTGAAGATGAAAACCATCGTTTGGAATGAAGACGACAAAGGTACCTCCTTTACCTATGAGCCAATTCCTGCCGACATGGAAGCAGAGTGTCAGAAGTGGCACGACAACCTGGTCGAGGCGGCGGCTGAGGCCAATGAGGAATTGATGGACAAGTACCTGGAAGGCGGTACCTTGACCGAGCAAGAAATCGTCAAGGGGCTGCGTATCAGGACCCTGGCCAGCGAAGTTGTGCCCACCCTCTGCGGCTCTGCCTTCAAGAACAAGGGTGTGCAGGCGATGTTGGACGCGGTGATTGACTATCTGCCGTCTCCTAC
>JBJHAY010000343.1:0-3687 GCA_050485205.1 Gammaproteobacteria bacterium | reverse complement strand
TATTCACGGCTGGAGGCCTCGGTCAACATGGCCAGCCTCAACGTGGCGGACGCGGACCTGATCGAGATGTTGGTGTACAGCAGCACTTGGTTCAACACCAATGTCTTTCCTCGTTCCACCTTCACCACCCGCTCGGTGGAAGTCAAAGGCCCGGCTGAGGCGGATTTCATTGGCGAATTGAACTTCATGGGGGTCACCCAGCCCTGGACCCTGAATATCCGTTTCAAGGGTGAGTTGGGGGGAAGCACCGTGGGTATTGCCGCCATGGGTGGTTTCAAGCGCTCGGATTATGGCCTCAACCAATATATGAATGTGGCCGCCGATGACATCCAGATCGAGGTGCATGCCCGCTTCAACCGTAACTGATTCTTGAGCACGCCGTGGTTTTGTTTGAACAACACGCTCCATGCCGACTGGTGATGGCGAAAGTTCTCAAGTTTCCAGTACACTGGCCGATATCACCGCCATGCCGTTTATCCCGGCTGGCAAGGTAGATGATGACTCTTGCAACCGGGAATAGACAAGGAACCTGACCATGAAAAAATGCGCGATACTGGGCCTGGCAATGCTGTTGAGTGCTTGCAGCCTGGTGAAACTGACCGCCCAGGGTGAAAATGTAGCGGTATTGAGCCTGGATCAGGTGAGAAATTGCAACAAGATCGGGGATACCTCGGTCTCCGTGGTGTCCAAGGTGGGTATCACTCGGGATCAGGACAGGGTGGCCCGCGAGCTTGCCATCCTGGCCCGGAATTCCGCTGCCAGCCGGGGAGGGGATACCGTGGTGGCGACTTCGGTGCCAGTCAACGGTCAGCAGAATTTTGATATTTACCGCTGCCGCAATTGATTGATGCAGGAGGGTGCGGAAGGAGGGTGCGGAAATCGTGATCCAGGTCACGTTGCAAGGGGGCTTACCGGTATTTTCGGGAATTTTTCCCTTGTTGGTGGCATGGGGGCATTCTAGAATTGCCCCATGAAAGAAATAAATCCTTGCACCCAGGCAGGGAAGCTGAAAATCAGCAAGTCGCAGCAAGAACAGATAAACGACAGCAGACGAGAAGCCGGAGACGAGGCACAGCCATGAATATGTCGAAAAAGCTTATTAGTTCAGCAGTGATACTGGCATCAGCCGCCATTCTGGCGGGTGCCGCTCATGGCCAGCCCGGCAAGGGCAATAATGGTAATGGTGCCAACAATGGCAATGGCAATGCTGGCAAGGTGGACATTTGCCACCGCACCGGTAGTGCCACCAATCCCTTTGTCCTGATCAATGTCTCGGTCAATGCCCAGCCTGCTCATATTGGTCATGGTGATCCGGAAGAGTTTGAAATTCTGGCAGGTGGCAGCTGTCGCCCAGTTGGCGGCCCAGGAGATCCAGAGCCCGATCCAGAGCCCGATCCCGATCCAGAGCCCGATCCCGATCCAGAGCCCGATCCCGATCCAGAGCCCGATCCCGATCCCGATCCCGATCCCGAGCCCGAGCCTGAACAGCCTCTCACGTACAGGGCTTGGAGTTCTCTTGGAGGTGGTTTCCCAACCACTGTGTGTTGGACCATTGACTATTATGTTTCTGATGGCAGCTTCAGTGGTTACAGTGCCTCGGCCAATTCCAGCATTGAAGGCACAGTAACTGGCGGTGGGAAATTAACTGTTCCCACCGGTACCTTGGTTGACAAGAGCAGGAAGATTGAATTCACGGCCGATGGTATTTACGCTGAAGGGGAGAGTTCAAGTACCAATGCATCACGCACACTTTTCCTCGTTGATCTTTCAGGTCCAGGGATAGTACCGATAGCCGACTGGCCATTCAGCATAGGCGTGAGTTGCCCTGCTGGCTCTGCTCAGTAGCAGCAGGTCTTTAGTCAAGCATAAAGCCAGGGGCCTTGGGCCCCTGGCTTTTTTGTTGGTGAGCCACATAGCCGCTTCCCCTGTGTTATGATGTCGCCACCTACAGCCTGTGTGGTTCAGATATAGTGATTCAAGCAAGTGAAAGCGTCTCGGAAGAGACTCCCTCGTCCGAACTGGTCGGCGCCCTCCCTTTCAAACACTTTGACCTGCCTGAGCCCTTGCTCAGGGCTATCGACGCGCTTGGCTTCGAATATTGCACGCCGATACAGGCGCAAAGCCTGAAATACACCCTCGACGGCCATGACATCACCGGCAAGGCCCAGACCGGCACCGGCAAGACCGCCGCCTTCCTGATCACCATCATCAACGACCTGCTGCGCAATCCCATCGAGGAAGAGCGCTACGTGGGCGAGCCCAGGGCTCTGATCATCGCGCCGACCCGCGAACTGGTGGTGCAGATTGCCAAGGACGCCAAGG
This sequence comes from Gammaproteobacteria bacterium, assembly GCA_050485205.1. GTDB lineage: Bacteria > Pseudomonadota > Gammaproteobacteria > Pseudomonadales > Pseudohongiellaceae > JAVVEZ01. Next base: position 1,365 of record JBJHAY010000343.1, on the reverse strand, counting down.
CTCTCACCCGCTTCACTGATCTCAACATTGCCACCCTGGTGGGGGGCATCGACTATCAAAAACAGCAACAACAGTTGGATCGCCAGGTCATAGACATCGTGGTGGCCACGCCAGGCAGGCTGCTGGACTTCGTGCGCGGCAAGCATCTGGACCTGAGCCTGGTGGAACTGCTGGTGATCGACGAGGCCGACCGCATGCTGGACATGGGTTTCATCCCCCAGGTACGGTCGGTGATTTCCGCCACTCCCCGCAAGGATTGTCGGCAGACCATGCTATTCAGCGCCACCTTCACCGATGACATCATGCGCCTGGCCGAACGCTGGGCAGTGGATCCGATTCGCGTCGAGGTGGAGCCGGAGAAGGTCACCACGGACAATGTGAATCAGTTGGTTTATCTGGTGACCACGGAAGAAAAATACCGCCTGCTGTACAACTTGATTCTGAAGGATGGCAGTGAGCGGGTCATCGTTTTCACCAATCGCCGCGATCAGGCCAGGAAGTTGGCGGACAATCTGCACCGCAATGGCTTGGAAGTGGGCTTGTTGTCAGGAGAGATTTCCCAGCCCAAGCGTCTGAAAACCCTGGAAGACTTCCGCAGTGCCAATATCCAGGTGCTGGTGGCCACGGACGTGGCGGGCAGGGGCCTGCACATCGATGACATTACCCATGTGGTGAACTTCACGCTGCCGGAAGAAGCAGAGGACTACGTGCATCGCATAGGCCGCACCGGCCGTGCTGGCGCTCTCGGCATTTCGGTGAGCTTTGCCTGCGAGGACGATGCTTTCCTGTTGCCCAATATCGAGGAAAAGATTGGCCGCAAGTTGCCTTGTGAACATCCCGAGCCGGAGTTGCTCAAGGAACCCCCTGCGTTTAGCCGCCCGTCCAAGTTCAAGCAGGAAGACGCGGATGGTCGCCACCGCAAGCGTCCCGGCGGAGCCCGGCCTGGCCCTGGCCGTTCCCGCCGTCGCTGAATCCCCCCATGCCTTTCGGCCTTGATCCCTTTCGGTTCCATTGGCTTGTAATGCAACATCCGGGCTGACAGTCCGGCAGTCGCCGACAGGGCTTGCCTCAAGGAGTTTTCTTCTGCTTGCAGGGCTCGCAGGGGGTGGTGGACTCGGAAAGCTACAAAGTGGCGCCGGCCCGCGCCAGGATGTCGGCGTAATCTTTGCCGTTGCGGTGCCGTGATACCACGCCCAGGATGGTCTGTCCGTGGCGGTTGCGTTGATTGATATTGCGTCCTGCCGCCGTGAAAAATGCCACGAAACGGGAGAAGGCCTCGGGTACCATGCCCTGGTAAGCACGCAGCCGTGCGTGGTCGTCGGGGGTGTGGCTCTGGGTGGGTTCCATCTCCAGGAAGCTCTGGAC
>JBJHAY010000342.1:0-3720 GCA_050485205.1 Gammaproteobacteria bacterium | reverse complement strand
AGATACCCCTTATCGGATTCTTTACGTCTCCATCATCAATGACTACAAGCATCAGTGGCATGTCGTGGAGGCTATAGCGATTCTGCGAGAAGCGACAAACTGGAGTATCGTGTTGGATTTGGTAGGCCCTGCTTATCTGCCGGCACTGCGCCGGTTGCAGGCTAGTATTCAACGACATGATCCTGAGCATCGTTGTGTGCGTTATCACGGTGCAATCCCTTTTGATGAGTTACACGAGATCTACCAGCAGGCGGATATGGGTTTATTTGCTTCAAGCTGTGAGAATATGCCCAATATTCTTCTTGAGACCATGGCTTCTGGGTTGCCGATTGCCTCTTCCAATCGTGGACCAATGCCTGAAATTTTAGGTGAAGGTGGTATATATTTTGATCCGGAAAATCCCCAAGACATTGCAGATGCCTTATATAAGTTGATCGTTTCACCAGCGCTTAGAGCCACTCTTTCAAGGGTAAGCTTTGCATTGGCCCATGAATACAAATGGGAACGATGTGCGGATGAAACCTTTGCTTTCTTAGCAGAGGTACACCGGGAATACTTAAAGATGCAAAAGCAATGTGTGGAATAGCCGGGTACTTCTTCCTCGGTAGTACTGCTTCGAACAGAATAGATATTTTTTGCGCAAAATAGACTTTTGCTCACACCCGGCTTTAGCTCTTGATTTGTCGCCCTGGTTACTAGCCAATGGTCAGCGCTAATGGGCAAATGGAGATGGTGTTCAATGAGAGGATTTGCAGCTCTCGTGAATCTAATTGCACGGTGTTCTTGCCATTTTCGATATCGCTGAGTGTGCGCGGACTGAGACCTGCCTCGCTGGGCTTGACGCGAAGGCGGGCCATTACAACGGCTGTCAACAGCTTTTGCTAGCGTACGCGCCATGCACAATAGTTCAAGCCGCAGGATTGTCGGGCTTGTTAATCAGGCTGCTATTGTTTCGACATAGGTCGGTCCCTCATATGGTTGACTGCGGAATTGATCACTATGGGCCAGCCCTGTATATAGACAACATACAGAAATTATCCAGAAAATCTCTGGATTGGAACGTGATATTTATGAAGCTAATCCTCCAGAATCTGCAAACAGGCCTCACGGAAATCGTCGAAGTGCCATCGCCAGGGGTAAAGCCCGCTCACCTGCTGATTCATTCCACAGTTTCCCTCGTCTCCGCCGGCACCGAACGTATGCTGGTGGACTTCGGTAAGGCCGGCTTGATTGATAAGGCTCGTCGGCAACCTGAGAAAGTGAAGATGGTGCTGGAAAAAATCGGCACAGATGGCCTGCTTACCACGATTGATGCGGTTCGCGCCAAGCTTGCTCAGCCCATCCCTCTCGGTTATGCCAATGTCGGCGTGATTGGGGAAGTGGGGCAGGGGGTGGAAGGTTTTGCCGTGGGGGATCGCGTGGTGTCCAACGCTCATCATGCGGACCTGGTTTGTGTGCCGCGCAATCTTTGCGCCCGCATTCCCGACGCGGTGACGGATGAAAGCGCCGCCTTTGTCGTGCTTGCTGCCATCGCCCTGCAGGGCATTCGCCTGGCTCGGCCCACCCTGGGTGAATGTGTGGCGGTGACCGGCGTCGGCCTGATTGGTCTGCTGGCGGTGCAGTTGCTGCGTGCCCAGGGTTGCCGGGTGCTGGCCATTGATATTGATGACACCAGGCTGGCATTGGCCCGTGGTTTTGGTGCTGAAACCTGCAACCCTGCCACGGGCTTGGACCCGGTGGCGGCGGGCATGGCCTTCAGTCGCGATCAGGGAGTGGATGCGGTGATCATCACCGCTTCCACCCAGGACAGCGAGCCGATCAGTCAGGCCGCCCGCATGAGCCGCAAGCGTGGCCGCATTGTGCTGGTGGGGGTGACGGGGCTTGAGTTGAAGCGGGCGGATTTTTATGAGAAAGAGCTGAGTTTCCAGGTCAGTTGTTCCTACGGGCCTGGTCGCTATGACCCGGCTTATGAGGAGCAGGGGCAGGATTACCCCATTGGCTATGTGCGCTGGACCGAACAGCGCAATTTTCAGGCTGTGCTGGATCTGATGGCGGCAGGACAACTGGATGTGCAGCCGCTGATCTCGCGGCGCTTTGGCTTTGAACAGGCGCCCGCTGCCTATGAGGTGTTGAGCACTGACAAGGGGGCCCTGGGCATCCTGCTGCAATATCCGGCGCTTGCTCCACAGGCGAAAGTGTTGCGGCGCGTGGCGCTTCCCGCCCGGGGGCAGACAGAGACAGCGCGGGCCGCCGTGCCCGACGGCAGCCCGGTGCTGGGTGTTATTGGCGCGGGCAACTATGCCGGCCGCGTGCTGATTCCCGCCTTCGCCCGTGCCGGGGCGCACTTGCATACCCTGGTGAGTGCCGGTGGCGTGAGCAGTGTGATCAATGGCCGCAAGGCTGGTTTCCGCATGGCGGCCACGGAGATTGCGGTGGTGCTGGAAGATCCCGCCATCAATACCGTGGTGATCGCCACCCGCCACGACAGCCATGCCTCCCTGGTCTTGCAGGCACTGCGCGCGGGCAAGCATGTGTTCGTGGAAAAGCCCTTGTGTTTGACGGTTGAGGAATTGGCTGCCATCGAGACCCAATGGCGGCAGGCCGGGAAGCAGGCAGAGCAGCAGGGAGCTACAAGACCATTGCTGACGGTGGGTTACAATCGGCGTTTCGCTCCCCAGGTGCTGAAGATGCGCGAGTTGCTCGCCGCCGTGGTTGGCCCGAGGGCTTTCGTAATGACGGTAAATGCCGGCGCCATTCCTGCCGGGCACTGGACCCAGGACCCAGCCGTGGGCGGAGGGCGCATTATCGGCGAAGCCTGTCATTTTGTGGATCTGTTGCGCTTTCTGGCCGGAGTGCCCATCATCGCGCAGCATGGCAGTTTCATGACTGCCGCCAGCCGTGATACTGCCACGCTGACACTCACCTTCGCCGATGACAGCATCGGCACCGTGCACTACCTGGCCAATGGCGGCAAGGCCTTTCCCAAGGAACGCCTGGAAGTGTTCGCCGACGGCGCTGTGTTGCAGTTGGACAATTTCCGCAAGCTGCGCGGCTACGGCTGGCGCGGCTTTTCCAGCATGAATATTTGGCGCCAGGACAAGGGCCACGATGGCCTGGTGAACGCCTTCCTCAAGGCCGTTGCAGAAGGCGGCCCACCGCCCATACCCCCCGAGGAAATCTTCGAAGGCATGAATACACTGTTCACCGTAGGAGCTAGCAAATAAGTGTTGATCGACCTCATTGCGGGCGCCCGCCCCAATTTCGTCAAGATTGCCGCCATCATCCGCGCTTTGGAAGCCCATGCAGCGACCGGCGGCCATTTGCGGTACCGTCTGGTGCACACCGGGCAGCATTATGATACCCGCATGTCGGGCAGTTTTTTTGAGCAACTGTGCATTCCCGAACCCCATGTCAACCTGGAGGTGGGTTCCGGCACCCAGGCCGAGCAGACCGCCGCCATCATGGTGGGCTATGAAGCTTTGCTGATGCGGGCACCCAGCCGGTTGTGCCTGGTGGTGGGCGATGTCACCTCCACGATGGCGTGTTCTATTGCAGCGAAGAAAATGCTGGTACCAGTGGCGCATGTGGAGGCCGGCATTCGCTCGGGAGATATGACGATGCCAGAGGAGATTAACCGGATGGTAACCGATGTGCTGGCCGATCTTTTCTTTACAACCAGTGAGGCGGCAAACGCGAACCTACGGAGATGCGGTGTCGGCG
>JBJHAY010000341.1:0-3736 GCA_050485205.1 Gammaproteobacteria bacterium | reverse complement strand
CATGGCCAGGCACCACGGTACCCATGAATTTGAATTACAGCGCCTTTACGGCATGGGATCGGTGTTGCCCGAAGTGCTGGCAGAACACTTTCCCCAGGTACCGCAGCGCATTTACGCCCCAGTGGGCTCCCACCAGGCACTGCTGCCCTACCTGATGCGGCGTCTGCTGGAGAACGGCGCCAATTCCTCCTTCGTGCATCATCTGTCGAATCCGGACTATCCCATCGACACAATGGTGCGTGACCCCCGCGACAGCCTGCGGGACGAACAGGCAGCGAATCTGGCGATTGCCCTGCCCGGCGCCCTGTACCTGCCAGAACGCCACAACTCCAGCGGGATCAATCTGGATGATGAAGCCTGCCTGCGGCGCACCCTGGACCAACTCTGGCGCTCGCGGCCACACAATCTCCAATGCCAGCCTCTGGTGGCTGGCAGGTCCGTGCCCGTGGAAAACCGTATGGCGGTGGTCAGCCCGGCCGATACGGCCATGGTATTGGGCGAAGTGGGATTTGCCGGGGAAGCGGCCTGTGAGCTGGCATTACACCAGGCTCATGGTGCCAGTGACGACTGGCGCCGCACCCCGGTCGCCTTCCGCGCCGCCTGTCTGGAACGCATGGCGGACTTGCTGGAAGCGGAACGCGAGCGCCTGATGAGCCTGGCCATGTTCGAGGCCGGCAAGACCCTGTTGCCTGCCCTCAATGAAGTACGCGAGGCCGTGGACTTCTGCCGTTACTATGCCACGCTGGCGCGGCATCAACAGCAAACTGCCGTCACCCTTCCCGGCCCCACCGGGGAGCAAAACCGGCTGTGGTTGGAGGGACGCGGGGCATTTTTGACCATTTCTCCCTGGAACTTTCCCTTGGCCATCTTCACCGGCCAGGTGGCCGCCGCCCAGGTGGCGGGCAATACCGTGGTGGCCAAGCCCTCGGAGCTGACGCCACTGTGTGCCCAGGCCATCGTGCAGTTGTTTTACCAGGCCGGCATTCCCGAGGAGGTGTTGTCACTGCTGCCTGCCAGTGGTGAAGTCACCGCCCATCATCTGGTGCCTGATCCGCGCCTGGCCGGCATTGCCTTTACCGGGTCTACCGCTGCTGCCCGCTCCATTGCCAGGGCATTGGCGGCCCGTGAAGGCCCCTTCATCCCCCTGATCGCGGAAACCGGCGGCCAGAACTGTCTGTTCGTGGACAGTTCCGCGTTACCGGAACAAGTGGTCAAGGATGTGCTGGCCTCGGCCTTCGACAGCGGCGGACAACGCTGTTCCGCGCTGCGGGTGCTGTACTTGCAGCAAGAGATTGCCGACGAGGTGCTGGCTCTGTTGGCGGGTGCCCTGCGCCTGTTGCGGGTAGGCCATCCGCTGGACCCGGCCAGCGATGTGGGGCCGGTCATCAATCAGGGCGCCAGGCAAAAACTCACCGAATATGTGAACCGTCTGCGTTCCCGCGCAGACGTCCGCTGCATTGCCGAAGCCCGGCTGGATGCCACCGCCAGTACTGGGCATTTTGTCGCCCCGGTGATTGTGGAATTGCCCGGCATCACACCTCCAGACGAGGAGGTATTCGGCCCCGTGCTGCATGTGCTGCGCTTCCGCGCCGATCAGTTCGAAGCCGCCCTGGAAGCGGCGGCGGCCAGCGGCCATGCCCTCACTGGTGGACTGCACTCACGCATCGCCAGCCGCCATCAGTTGCTTGAACACAAACTGCCCCTGGGCAATTTCTATGTCAATCGCAACATCATCGGCGCGGTGGTGGGTACTCAACCCTTTGGCGGTTTCGGACTCTCCGGCACCGGGCCCAAGGCAGGCGGCCCCCACTACCTGCTGCCTTTCTGCCGGGAACGCTGCACCACCGTCAATACGGCGGCCGTGGGTGGGGATGTGTCATTGCTATCCGGAAACTCAGGCACTCAGGGCGTGCTGCCGGAATAATCGGGGAGTGGTTCCGGTAAGGCGTTTGAAAAAGCGATTGAAATAAGAGGGCTCTGAAAACCCCAGTTGATCCGAAATCTCCACCGCCGTCCTGCTGGTGTAGATAAGACTGCGCTGGGCTTCCAGGAGAATGCGCTGATGGATGATGTCCAGCGCCGTCCTGCCCTTGAGGCGCTGGCAGATGCTGTTGAGGTGGGGGGCACTGATGCCAACGCGCGCCGCGTACCAGGCCACGGTGTGCTGTTGCATGTAGTGGACTTCCACCAGCCGGCTGAAATTTTCGACGTGCTGCTCAGACTTGCCACCGGGATGCTCCGGCGCTGGCGCTTCCTGCTGTTGGCGGCTGATCCAGATACACAGCGCGGTGATCATGGTTTCCAGCAACTGCTCGCGCTTGCGCTGTTTTTGCCGATACTCACTGGCAATGGTGGCGAAGGTATTTTCGATGAAGTCACGGTCGGCGACGGTGGCATGCACGGCGGCGTGGGTGGCGCCCCAGTGCTGGGTGCCGAAGAACTGGTCCAGACGCGCCAGCAGCGGCCTGGCGATGAACAGCACAAAGCCCTTGGAGTTGGCTTCCCACATGAACTTGTGCACGCACATCTCCGGTACCACCAGCAGGCTCTGGGCGCCGATTTCCATGTCGGTGGAATCCACCTGAGCCTGGCCGGAGCCTTCCTGCACGTAGAAAATCTGCAACAATCCCTGGTGCCGATGTGGCTTGATCTGCCAGTCATGAAGGGCGCTGCGCACCTGCAAGTGCTCGCAGTGGATGAGGTCCGCCACTGGCCAATCCGTGGTTTCACCATAGAAATTCACCACGGGGATGGAGGACTTTTGGGTGTTATCGGGGGTTTGCACAGTCACGACCAAAGGTGGAAATCTTTAAAATGTCCCATAAATTGTCTTAAATTTGCCTTTCAAGCCCTGACAATATTATTAAAATACACACACCCAGTAAATCGGCCAGAGGCTGGGCCGAGTTACGTCCAGGCCCAGGCCGGACGTTTCGGTAAAGACGGCAAGGCAGGCCGCGGCTGTAATCAGGCTGTGAACTCTCCCCCCGGCCACCGCGGAAGCTTATTGGTCAAACAGACAATCGAAAGGTATTGGACATGGTTTGGAAAAAACACGACTACGACGATATCCCGGGCACCTATGTGTTCGACGGCAGATATGCCCACGGCGCCTACAACCTCAACAAACTGCTGTTTTCCTTCAACGACGAGGAAAACCGCGATGAGTTCGACGCCGACCCCGCCGCCTACTGCGACAAGTTCGGTGTCGGTGGGCAATACAAGGAAGCCGTCCTCAACAAGGACTTCCTTGGCATGCTGAGGATGGGCGCCAACATCTACTTCATGGCCAAGATGGCCATCCCGCGCGGCACCTCGGTGCAGGACTGCGGCGCGCAATTCCAGGGCATTACCACCAAGGAGTTTCAGGAGAAACTGCTGCAGAAGGGGCAAGGCCTGGAAGACAAACTGGATCAGCGTGGAGATTACTGGAATGGCTAAAATCATCGGCGGCGTTACAAGTTCGCACATCCCGGCGGTAGGCAATGCCATCGCCAACAACCTCACCCAGGAGCCGTACTGGAAGCGTTTCTTCGACGGTTACGGCCCCGCCAAGGCCTGGCTGGACGAGAAAAAGCCTGACCTGGCCATCGTGGTGTACAACGACCACGGCCTCAACTTCTTCCTCGACAAGATGCCCACCATTGCGCTGGGCTGCGCCGACAAGTATGAAAATGCCGACGAGGGCTGGGGCCTGAAGCCGGTGTCGCCGTTCCAGGGTGATGCCCAACTGTCG
>JBJHAY010000340.1:0-3743 GCA_050485205.1 Gammaproteobacteria bacterium | reverse complement strand
CTCTTGGGCTATCCAATTCATTGCCGGTCAACACGTAGGTGGGACATGTGGCGGTGCAGAATCCACAGTGCACACAGGAGCGCAGTATGCGATCTGCCTCCTGGCCTTCAGGTGTTTCCAGCAACCGTGGCGTGATTTGGGTTTGCATCAGACACAATCTCCCAGTTTACCGGGATTGAAAATGCCGACTGGATCAAAGGCTTGCTTGAGGCGACGATGCCAATGCAACAGTTCCGGAGCGAGCGGCTGGCGCCAATGAGTCCCCACCATCACACTCTGACCAGGACGGAACAATGTGGCATGGCCTCCCGCGGCCGCGGCCGCGGCGAACACTTCCGCCGCGGGTGAGTTGCTCCGGTGCCAACGCAGAGCACCCTGCCATTCCCAAAGGCTGGGACCCGCCAAGGGCAGTGGCGCGGCGCTGGCAGGCAAACTGATCCGCCACAAGGAATACCCCGGCTCCATGGAGAAAAAATCCAGGCTGTGTTCGCGCAATCGATGCCAGTAATCCTGCTCCAGACGCTCCACCTTCCCCTCCAAATCCAGCACACGGCTAACCACTTGAGAGATATCCCGTACAGGCTCCCGGGTAAAGGAAAAACGCAGATGCAATGCACTGCCGTCGTGACTGGATGCGCTGACCGGGAGGCCCGCGGCCAACACCCTCTGTACCTGCGAGGCCATGCTTTGCTGCCCTGTCGGCAGTCGCAGACTGCTCTCGTGGCGTGGCGCTGGCAATACCTTGAGGGTGATATCCAGCAGTACGCCAAGGCAGCCATGGGCACCGACCATCAGTCGCGACAAGTCATAACCCGCCACATTCTTCATGACCATGCCACCGAAGTTGAGGACTTCCGCGTCGCCATTGATGATCCTGCAACCCAGAACCATATCGCCGATACTGCCGACATAGGGCCTGCGAGGCCCCGACAATCCACTGGCCACCACACCACCCAGCGTGGCGCCGGGTCCAAAGGCTGGTGGTTCGCACGGCAACATCTGCCCCTGCTCTCGAAGCTGGGCTTCAATCCGCGCCAAGGGCGTGCCACCCCTGGCCCGCAACACCAATTCCCCTGGGTGGTAGTCAATGATCCCGCTGTGTTCGTGCACAGACAGCGCTTCATGCTCCAGGGTCGGTCCCAGAAATGCTTTGCTGCCACTTCCCTGGATGCACAGTGGCCGCGCTGTCGCACGGGCATCGCGGACCTGGGCTTGCAGCAAACCACTGATATCGCCTTCACTCATGGCCCTGCCCCACTTGACCCAGGGCATTGGGCACGATGTCACGCGCCAGAGCCCTATATTCCTGACAATGCCGCAGGGAAGGCAGGTTCTTGCCTGGATTCAGCAGCAGATCAGGGTCCAGGGCAGCCTTGACGCGGTGGAACTGGGCGACCTCGGCGTCACTGAACTGCAGGGGCATCTGCCGGATTTTTTCCAGGCCCACACCATGCTCACCTGTGATGGTGCCGCCCACAGCGATGCATTTTTCCAGTATCCGGGCGCCCATTTCCTCGGCTTGCTCGATCTCCCCGGCCTGATTGGCATCGAACAGAATCAGCGGATGCAGGTTGCCGTCCCCAGCATGAAAGACATTGGCGACCCGCAGACCATATTCAGTGGACAGCGCCTCGATATGGCTCAGCACCTCGGTAAGGCGACTTCTGGGGATGGTGCCATCCATGCAGTAGTAATCCGGAGATAAGCGTCCCACGGCCGGAAATGCATTCTTGCGCCCCTTCCAGAACAAGGCGGCTTCCTGCTCGTCCCTGGCCACCTTGACCAAGGTGGCGCCAGCCGCAAGCAGGACTTGCTCGACCTCCCGCACCTGATCTGAAACCTCCACTTCGCCGCCATCCAGTTCCACCAACAGGATGGCGGCGGCATCACGGGGGTATCCTGCCTGCACAAAGTCTTCCGCGGCTTGAATGGCGTGGCTGTACATCATTTCCAACCCCGCGGGCACGATGCCCGCGGCGATGATGGCACCTACCGCATCGCCCGCCTCTGCCACGCTGGCAAAGGCAGCCAGCATTACCTTGATGCAGGTGGGCCGAGGCAGCAGCCGCACGGTGATTTCTGTCACCACCCCCAGCATGCCCTCGGAGCCGGTCAGTAGCGCAAGTAGATTGAAGCCAGGACCATCAAGGCCGCCACTGCCCAATATCACCTCGTCCCCACTCATGGTGAGCACGCGCAGGCGCAAAATGTTGTGGACAGTCAGGCCATATTTGAGGCAATGCACGCCGCCGGCATTCTCCGCCACATTGCCGCCGATGGAGCAGGCAATCTGAGACGAGGGGTCAGGAGCATAGAACAGGCCATGACTGGCCACCGCCCTGGAAATGGCAAGGTTTGCCACACCGGGCTGGACCACGGCACTCTGGTCCAGTGGGTCGACCCGCACAATCCTGTTCATGCGGCTCATCACCAGCAGCACGCCCTCTGGATGCGGCATGGCCCCCGCGGAAAGCCCGGTGCCGGCGCCCCGGGTTACCACGGGCACCTGCAATTTGTGGCATAGGCGAAGAATCTCCCGCACTTCCTCGTGGCTGCCCGGCAACACCGCCACCATGGGCATTTGCCGGTAAATGGACAAACCATCACATTCAAAGGGACGCAGTTGCTCGGGCTCGCGCAAGAGGTATTGCGGCGCCAGGATTTGACCCAGGCCATCCAACAAGGCCGCCAACACTGGTGTCGGCTCAGCCATGACAAATCGCCAGATACTGCCGCATCACCGCGTCGATGCCCTGATCGATGCACTCCACCGTGAGCGCATGGCCGATGGAAACTTCCAGTACCTCTCCAATCCCCAGAAAAGTGCTGAGATTACGCAGGTTCAGATCATGCCCCGCGTTGACGCCCAGCCCCTCGGCCCGCGCTGCCTCGGCGGTCAAACGGTATTGTTCCAGTACCAGCAGGCGGTCGCCACGGTTGAAGGCCCGCGCATATTCCTCGGTATAAAGCTCGATGCGATCGGCGCCGGTAGCCGCCGCCAGCGCTGCCTGCGCGGGGTCTGGATCGAGAAACAGGGCAACCCGAATGCCGGCGTCCTGCAAGCGGCTCACCACGCGCTTCAACCAAATGGCATTGGCGGCGCAGTCCCAGCCGTGGTCAGAGGTCAGTTGCCCAGGTTCATCCGGCACCAGGGTGCACTGGGCTGGGCTGGCCTCTTCCACCAGGCGCAGGAAATCCTCGGACGGATAACCTTCGATGTTCAGTTCAACCCCTTCATGGCGTGGAATGAAGGCAGCAAGGTCCAGGGCATCCTGACGCCTCACATGGCGCTGATCGGGGCGAGGATGCACGGTGATGCCATCGGCGCCCAGGTCGATGAAGCGACGCGCATAGGCCAGCAGGTTGGGGTAATCCTGACCACGGGAATTCCGTAACAGGGCAATTTTGTTGAGATTGACGCTGAGGGCTGTGGCCACGTTGCAGGGGTTCCAAGAAAAAAACGCTATTCTATTAAGCAGGGGACATGGATATCCAGTGTGAAAGCCCTCATCAACAGTTGGCAGGCACTCTAGCCCAATACCAACCGCAACTTGCTTGCCAGGTCCTTGCGCTGATAGGGCTTGCTGATAAGCTGGACTCCAACGTCGAGGCGGCCATGGTGAACAATGGCGTTCTCGGTGTATCCGGAAGTGAACAGCACCTTCAAGTCGGGACGCCGGGCCATGGCCTGATCCGCCAACTGACGCCCATTCATGCCTCCGGGCATGATGACATCCGTGAAC
>JBJHAY010000339.1:0-3777 GCA_050485205.1 Gammaproteobacteria bacterium | reverse complement strand
AGCGAGGACTGTTTGAGGAGCGTAGCGACGAGTTCCGCAGCGCCGTCCTGGCGATGCTCGGAGGCTGAAGGCGGAGGGAAGGGGGTGCCGCTCCCTGGCTGGCCACTGAAGGGCGGGTCACAACACAAAAAGCAACCAAGGGTAACGTGGGTCCCGATCCCTGACTGACCAACAAAGGGCGGGTACCAAGACAAAAACCAACCAAGAGTAACGTGGATCCCGCTCCATGGCTGACCAAACAAAGGGCGGGTACCAAGACAAAACCAACCAAAAAAGAAGGTGGACACCACGCAAGGACTGACCACCAAAGGGTGGGTAACACAAAAAAGATCATCGGAGCCTGCTAGAACCACCAGTCGCGAACAAGGCTCGCTCCTACAGGGGTTTGTCGTAGCGGTCCTTGAGGCTCTGATAGAGCAGATGCTGGAAATCGTCGGACTCACTGTCCAACTCCGACATGACCTCCACCAGGTGCTCATTGTCCTCCCGCCCCTGCCAGTGCTTGCGATAAGTCCCTTCCTTGTAGCCGTGATCCTGGCGGAAGAAGTTAAGGACATTCTTGCCCACGTACTGACAAAACAACTCATTCCAGTCCATCTCACAGTCACGCAGCAGGGCAGCAAAAAGAGGGATGCTGATGCGGCCGGCAGCCGCCAGGCCAGTGTTGAGCTCCAGCTTTTCCAGGGTATCCAGATCATCGATGAAATAGCTTTTGTCATCGAACCTTACCTCAGCGCCTTCCTGTTCCAGGGCAATGAGGTTTTGCAGGGCGGCGCTCTCGTCGCCGCCGGTCTCAAGCAGTATGTGGGACAAGGCAAAGTGCCAGATGTCCACCAGTTCCATGCGCAGTTGTGACAAGTCCCGTTCCTGTTTTTTCCACCACTTCCACCCATGGTGCTCCATGGCCTCCGCACCTTCCACCACGACCGCCCGCAGATAGGGATAAGCGGCGTCCACCCAGCGAGGATTGACCTTGGCATTCATCTTGGCTTGTAGCGTCAGCATCACTTCCGCCTGGTTCTGATTCAGCCTCATGCGCATTATCCTTGTTGTTGCAGGGATTCCCGAAAATCATGCCAAGCCTGCCCCAGTACCTGTTCCACGTGGGCGTGGGAATCGGGCTCGCCCCAGTGGTCCACCAGCATGGCGCGATCAGTCTTGTTGAGCAGCTTGAGCTGCTGGTAGCCGATCAGATGGTAGTCAAATACAAAGCGTTGGGAGGCCTCCAGTGCCGCGGCCTGCAGAATGGCTGCCGGGCATTCGGGCCGGTCAGGGCTGTCGGCGCGGAACAGGTCCGCCAAGGCCGCGGTGTGATAGAGAGCCGCCAAGGTGTTCTGGGGCGGCATGGCCTGTTTCAAATCCTCGCGCAAACGTGCTCTGAGGGTCACCAGCGCTTGCTGGAAGGCCTGTACCTTTGGATATTCCCCCTGGCACAGGCGCAGGGCAGATTCGTAATCACCGCAGTCCCGTGCCTGGCGTGCGCTGTCCTGCCATGGTTGGGCTGGACCCTCTTGCCCAGGGTCAGGGGTTGCCTGCGGGCGCGCCGGTTCCTCGATACTGCCCGCTGGCATTGCAGGCTTGGTCTGATGCTCGCTCATGGAGCGGGGAGTGCTGTCATCGGCTTCCAGGTCGGGCAGTTCGGTGGCAAGAGGGGGCAGTGGATCGCTGCTTTCAATGGTGCGCATCAGGGCCTTTTTCTGATGTTTGTGCAAAACGCGGATCAACAGGATCAGCAGCAGAATGGCGGTCAAGGCGAGCAGAAAGGTCAACATCAGGGTTCGGGTCCGTTACAGCTGGGTATAATTCTATCCGCTGGGTCGCGCGCGGTCGAGCTGTGATTAGGGTGGCTGCGGTGGCGGGCTACCGCGTATGGGCCTGGATTTGTTATCATGCGCGGCTTTGCGGCGCACGTTGTGTGGGCCATATCCGGCATCGTTTCCATGACCCTCGCGATTTCCATCAAGAATCTGCACAAGACCTACAAGAATGGCTTCAAAGCTCTCAATGGCATCAGCCTGGATGTCAAGGAGGGAGACTTTTTTGCCCTGCTGGGGGCCAATGGCGCCGGCAAGTCCACCACCATTGGCATTATCTCCACCTTGATCAAGAAAACCGCTGGCAGTGTGGAGGTGTTCGGCCGTAATGTGGATACCAATACCTACGAGACCAAGCTGGACTTGGGGGTGGTGCCGCAGGAGATCAACTTCAATCACTTCGAGAAGGTCTTCGACATCGTGGTAACCCAGGGTGGTTACTACGGTCTGCCAGCCAAGCTGGCCAGGGAGCGCGCGGAAAAATACCTGCGTCAGTTAGGGCTGTGGGACAAGCACAATCAGCCCGCGCGCAATCTCTCCGGTGGCATGAAGCGGCGCCTGCTGATTGCCCGCGCCCTGGTGCATGAGCCGCGGCTGTTGATTCTGGATGAGCCCACCGCCGGGGTAGACATTGAACTGCGCCGCTCCACCTGGGACTTCCTGCAGAAGATCAACAAAGCCGGTACCACCATCATTCTGACTACGCACTACCTGGAAGAAGCGGAAACCCTGTGCCGTCATATCGCCATGATCGACAAGGGTGAAATCATCGAAAATACCAGCATGAAAAAACTACTGCTGAAACTGCGCCGCGAGTTCTTCGTGCTGGATCTGCGCGAACCGCTCCTGGAAGCGCCGATGCTGGAAGGTGTTACCACTGAATTACTGGATGACCACAGTCTGGAAGTGGGACTGGATCAGGGCCAGGATCTCAACATGGTGTTTGCAGAGCTGGACAGGCTGGGCCTCAAAGTCAAGAGTATGCGCAACAAGTCCAACCGGCTTGAGCAGTTGTTTGTTTCCCTTTTGCAGAAGCCGGAGTAGCGCAACATGACCCTCAATTACAAACTGGTTGCCTTCAAGACCCTGGTTACCAAGGAAGTGAGACGATTTACCCGAATCTGGGTTCAGACTCTGGTGCCGCCGGTAATCACCATCGCGCTTTACTTTGTTATCTTCGGCAACCTGATCGGTAGCCGCATAGGACAGATGGGTGGCTATACCTACATGGAGTTCATCGTGCCGGGGCTGATCATGATGGCAGTCATCAATAACTCCTATGCCAATGTGGTGTCTTCTTTTTTTAGTCAAAAGTTCCAAAAAAGTATAGAGGAGCTGCTGGTGTCGCCAGTACCGAATCACGTGATTCTGGCTGGTTTTGTGGTGGGAGGAGTCGCCAGGGGCTTGACAGTGGGATTTGTTGCCTCGTTGATGTCGCTGTTTTTCAGCGGTCTTCACATGCATAATCCAGTGATTACCGTGCTGGTGGTATTGATGTCCTCAGTGGTGTTTTCCCTGGGTGGATTCATCAACGCGGTTTATGCCAATAAATTCGATGACATCAGTATCATTCCCACTTTCGTGCTGACACCGCTGATCTATCTCGGTGGTGTGTTTTACTCCGTGGAAATGTTGCCACCGTTCTGGAAGGCCTTGTCGCAGTTGAATCCGATTTTCTACATGGTCAATGCCTTTCGTCATGGCATTCTTGGTGTTTCCGATGTGACGGTGACCTGGGCTTTCTTCATGTTGCTGTTGTTCACAGTGGTGCTTGCGACTTTTGCGCTTTGGCTGTTGCATCGTGGCACTGGGCTGAGACATTGAGGCGAGACATCATGAGTCATGGCTTGCTGGGACAGGATGTGATCTATCCGACACGATATGCGCCGGAACTGTTGATGCCCATTTCCCGTGCTGAATCCAGGGCTTCCATGGGAATCCACCAGGATCAACTGCCATTTAC
>JBJHAY010000338.1:0-3797 GCA_050485205.1 Gammaproteobacteria bacterium | reverse complement strand
CAGGATATCCATCACCCCTCACTCAAGGTAATCGCCGATCATATTCGGTCCAGTGCTTTCCTGATTACGGATGGAGTGGTTCCTGGCAATGAAGGCCGTGGTTATGTATTGCGCCGGATCATCCGTAGAGCCCTGCGTCACGGACACCGTCTGGGCGCTTCAGGGTTGTTCTTCCACAAGCTGGTGGCAAGCTTGAGCCGAGTCATGGGCGATGCCTACCCGGAGTTGGTTCAGGCCAGTTCGAAAGTTGCAGATATACTGAAAACCGAGGAAGAGCAGTTCTCCAGAACCTTGGACAAGGGTATGGCAATTTTTGAACAGGAGGTTAAGGGGCTGGCGGGCAAGGTGATTCCGGGCGATACCGTATTCAGACTTTATGATACCTATGGTTTTCCGGTTGATCTTACCGCGGATATTGCTCGTGAACGCGACCTGAGTTTGGACATGGCAGGTTTTGAGCGCGCCATGGAAGAACAGAAGGAAAAGGCGCGCTCCGCAAGCCGGTTTGAGGCGGCGGAAACGCTTGTGCTCAATGTAGAAAGTGATACATGCTTCCATGGCTACGATCAATTGCAGGTAAAGGGGCGAATTGTTGCAATGTTTCGAGCAGGCAAGGAGGTCAATAACCTGGAAGCAGGTGATAGGGGAGTGTTGGTATTGGACCACACTGCATTCTATGCCGAATCAGGTGGCCAGGTGGGTGATGTAGGGCGCATTGAAGCCGATGGCAACTGTTTTGTGGTGGAAAATACACTGAAGCAGGGTGGACATTTCCTGCACCATGGCAGGCTTGCCAGCGGCAGCCTGCGAGCAGGAGATGAAGTATCAAGCCGGGTGGAGGAAGGTGTGCGCCACGCCACCATGCTGAACCACTCCGCCACTCATCTGATGCACGCGGCGCTGCGAAAGGTATTGGGAGACCATGTAAGCCAGAAGGGCTCCCTGGTGCACCCGGATTATCTGCGTTTCGATTTTGCCCATCACAAGCCCATGACGGCGCGGGAGCTGGCCTCGGTGGAAGATTTGGTGAACCAGGAAATACGGGCCAACTCTGAAGTCAGCAAGCGCATCATGAGCATGGATGAAGCACGTCGCATCGGGGCCATGGCTTTATTTGGCGAGAAATATGGCGATCAGGTGCGCGTGGTGGCCATGGGTCGCGAGGCTGGCCACGGGGAATTTTCCATAGAGCTTTGCGGTGGCACTCACGTGGACAGAACCGGTGATATCAGCTTGTTTAAAATTACTCAGGAAACCGGTATAGCTGCGGGTGTCAGGCGTATCGAGGCGGTGACAGCCGACAAGGCCTTGGCTGCATTCAGAACCAGTGAGGAAAAACTGGGCGAGATTGCGGCGGTCCTCAAAACCGGCACCGATAATGTGGTGGATCGGGTAAAGCAATTGACTAGTGCAAGCCGTCAGTTGGAAAAGGAATTGGCTCAACTGAAGGCCAAACTTGCCAGTGCCGCTGGCGATGATCTGCTTGCCAGGGCGGTGGACGTCAAGGGTGTGCGCGTGCTCGCCGCGCGGTTGGAAGGCGTGGATGCCAAGGCGCTGCGTGAAACAGCGGATCAGATCAAGAATAAGCTGGGTAACGCAGTGGTAGTGCTGGCTTGTGTGGAGGGCGAGAAAGTCAGTTTGGTGGCTGGAGTCACCCAAGGCTTGACGCCAAAGATCAAGGCTGGCGACATCGTGAATCTGGTTGCCGGCCGTGTCGGTGGCAAGGGTGGTGGCAGGCCTGATATGGCCATGGCGGGTGGTAGCAATCCCGCCTCCCTTGCCGAGGCCCTTGACCTGGTAAAACCCGAAGTAGAACGGTTGTTGTAGGCTTTTATTTCCAGGAATATCGGAATAGGCTCTTTTTTTCACCTTTATAGGTGGTATGACCAAACAGATGATGGCAAAATGACACTACTAGTACAGAAATACGGCGGAACATCCGTAGGTTCCCTGGAAAGAATACGTGAAGTCGCAAAAAAAGTAGGGCAATATCGCGACAAAGGCTATGACATGGTGGTGGTGGTATCCGCCATGAGCGGGGAAACCAACCGCTTGATCGGGATGGCCCATGAGTTGCAAAGTGAGCCTTCGCCCCGTGAACTGGACGCCTTGTTGGCGACGGGAGAGCAGACCACCATTGCCCTGTTGTGCATGGCCCTGGAAAACCTGGGCTATCCGGCACGTTCCTATACTGGCAGCCAGGTAAGGATTCTCACGGATAGTGCCTTTACCAAGGCTCGCATCAAAGCAATAGACGATGAACGCATGCGTCGTGACCTGGCCAAGGGGCGGGTGGTAGTGGTAGCCGGCTTCCAGGGTGTTGACGAGGATGGCAACATTACGACGTTGGGTCGAGGGGGGTCCGATACCACCGGTGTGGCACTGGCTGCTGCCTTGAAGGCGGATGAATGCCAGATATTCACCGATGTCGATGGTGTCTATACCACTGATCCCAGGGTTGTCAGCGAAGCCAGGCGTCTGGACAGGATCACTTTCGAGGAAATGCTCGAAATGGCCAGTTTGGGAGCCAAGGTGTTGCAGATCAGATCGGTGGAGTTTGCAGGTAAGTACAATGTGCCCTTGCGGGTGCTCTCCAGTTTTGAGGATGGGCCTGGCACACTGATAGTTTCAGAGGAAGACAGCATGATGGAAAATCCGGTGATCTCCGGTATTGCCTTCGCCAAGGATGAGACCAAGTTGAGTATCCTGGGCGTGCCTGATGTGCCAGGCATGGCATACAAGGTTTTTGGTCCCATAAGCGATGCCAACATCGAAGTGGATGTAATAGTACAGAATATTGGTGTCGATCAAACCAACGACATTACCTTCACGATACAAAGAAAAGACACTGCGAAAGCATCGAGAATTTTGGAAGAGGTGGCCAAGTCACTCAATGCCAGAGGCATTCTGGTGGATGACAAGGTTGCCAAGGTGTCTCTGGTGGGTGTTGGAATGCGGTCCCACGCAGGTATTGCCAGCCGGATGTTCGGTGCATTGGCTGCTGAATCCATCAATATCCAATTGATCACCACCTCGGAAATCAAGATTTCCGTGGTCATCGAGGAAAAGTATCTTGAACTCGCGGTACGTGCCTTGCATGCGGCTTTTGAGTTGGATAAAGCCGGCAAGTGACGCGGGGGTAGGGCCGGGAAATGTTCTTTGAACGACCCGTCAGGCAAGGATGTTGCCGGGATCTTGTGGTATGGAAGAACTGATTAAGGCACTGGTTAACAGGAAAGTGGCCGTTGAACTCCAGAATTGCTGGGCTTGGCAGCCGCTGAGGTGCGTGAGGAGAGAGAGATGCTAATTTTGACTCGCCGTGTTGGCGAAACATTGATGGTTGGCGATGATGTCACGATCACTGTGCTGGGAGTGAAGGGAAATCAGGTTCGAATCGGTGTGAACGCGCCCAAGGATGTCGCCGTGCACAGAGAGGAGATCTATGATCGCATTCGCAGGGAAAAAGGGGGGGCTGAACCCAGTGGCGACGGTGGCGGCAACGCCTGATTTTTCAGTTGCCTGATCCTATCATTTCTCATCTGTTATGGTATGATTGCGCCCTCGTTTTTGGAGAGATGGCCGAGTGGCTGAAGGCGCGCCCCTGCTAAGGGCGTATGGGTTAACACTCATCGAGGGTTCGAATCCCTCTCTCTCCGCCAGTTGAAAAACCCGGCAATGCCGGGTTTTTTTGTGCGCGTTAAATACCCATCCCCCATCAATCAGGTTTGAATCGAGCTGATCTGGTTTTTGCGCCAGTAATCCGTCGCTTGAGCGTCCCGGCCAGCCCCCGTGAGAGA
>JBJHAY010000337.1:0-3848 GCA_050485205.1 Gammaproteobacteria bacterium | reverse complement strand
CCACTGATGCGGTCGACGATGTCCTGCCTCGCCCCCTCACCAATGGCGAGCATGGCCACCACCGAGGCCACGCCGATGACGATGCCAAGCAAGGTGAGGATGGTGCGGAATATGTTGGTATAGAGAGAGCGCATCGCCATGCGGATGGATTCGCTCAAGCCTGCCAGCGGAGAGCCGAACTTGCGGCTCAGGAACATGTCGGTGAGCTTGGCGTTCTGCCTGGCGTCGATGGCATCGTCCCTGTGGCCGCTGTCGCTGAGGATGCTGCCGTCACGGAATTCGATGACACGGTCCGCGTGATTGGCCACTTCCATGTCGTGGGTGATGATGATGACCGTATGTCCGCGCCGCGCCAGATCTTCCAGCAGCGCCATCACCTCCACCCCGCTCTGGGAGTCGAGAGCGCCAGTGGGCTCGTCGGCGAGAATGATCTTGCCGCCATTCATCAGCGCCCGGGCAATGGAGACGCGCTGTTGCTGGCCACCGGAAAGCTGGCTGGGCCGGTGATCCATGCGCTCGCCCAAGCCGAGGGAGGTCAACAACTGCTGTGCCCGGTAGCGCCGCTCCGCCGCGCCGGTACCGGCATAAATGGCCGGCACCTCGACATTCTCCTCGGCACTGGCGGCAGGCAAGAGGTTGTAGCTCTGAAATACGAAACCAAAGGCCTCGCGCCGCAGCCAGGCCAGGCCGTCGGCATCAAAGCTCTTGATATCGCGGCCAGCAAACAGGTACGTCCCACTATTGGGACGATCGAGACAGCCGAGGAGGTTCATAAGAGTGGACTTGCCGGAGCCAGACTGGCCTACGATAGCCACGAACTCGCCCGGATAAATCTTGAGGTCAATGCCTCGCAGGGCTCGCACTTCTACCCCACCCCCAGTAACGAAGGTGCGGGTGATGCCGCGTAATTCGATCAGTGGAATCGCAATCTGACCACCAGCCTCGACCGGACCTGAGTTGACCTCACTCCGGCTGGCATTGAACTGCGAAGCATCCAGAGCGTGAGCGCTCATCAGAAGCCCCCCACGCGGATACCACCGCCAAAACCTCCTGGTGGTCTGAAATTCTGCCCTTGCTGTTGTGCCGCGCGGCCACCCTGGACGATGCCCGCCACCACGCGGTCACCCACTTCCAGGCCCGAAATCACTTCCGCGGCAATCCTGCTGGTTACCCCGATCAGCACCTCGCGTTCCTCGAAACTGCCATCCTCGCGAACCAATTCCACTGTGGCCAGGCGCCCCCTGGGAGGCCCATTGCCATTGTCGGCCCGGGCCAGACCCTGACCACCACCCGCCTGAGTGGTACCTGGACGAACTCCCTGGGGTACCGATCCGCCCTCCGGTGGCCTGAATCCGGATGGCGGCGCACCCGCGGGACGGCCCACGCCCTGCCCGGCACCAGCGCGGATCAGGGGCTGATCCTTGAAGGTCAGGGCGCCGAGTGGCACTGTTTTCACATTCTGCGCGGATGAGGTGATGAAGAACACCTGGGCAGTCATTTCTGACAGCAGGGAGCCGTCCTCATTGGTGATGTCGAACAAGCCGGTATACAGCACCACGTTGTTGTCGATTCTGGGTGTGGGCAAGATCTGACGCAGGGTGCTGTACCAGCGCCGATTGCCTCCCCCCAGGGTTGTGAAATAGACGTCCATGCCCTTGCGGATATTGCCGATGTCGGCTTCAGAGATATCGGTTTCCACCGTCATGGTGGATAGATCCGCGATGCGTAAAATGGTGGGAGCCGTCTGATTGGCATTGATGGTGCGTCCCTCGTTCATCTCGATACTCACCACGGTGCCGGCGTTGGGGGCGAAAATCTTGCTGAATTCCAGGGTGGTCTCGTCGCTGGCCAGACTCGCGCGGTTCTGCATGATCTGGGCTTCCAACTGGATCAGGTTGGACTCGGCGGATGCCAGGTTGGCCATGGCGGTATCGTAGTCCAGTTCACTGGTGGCATCCTGAGACATCAGACGCTGCTGGCGCGCGGCATTGGCACGGGCCAGATCCAGGGAGGCACGGCGGGCCAGCAACTGGGCTTCCAGGGCCTCGATGCTGGCACGGGCCGCATCCACCCGGTTTTCCTGTACCCTGGCGTCAATTTCGGCCAGCAACTGCCCCGGCTCCACCAGGTCGCCAACCTCCACGTGCAGGCGCTCCAGCAAGCCATTGACCTGGGCTCCCACGTCCACGAAGCTGCTGGGTTTGAGGCTACCGGCCGCGGTGATGGCATTTTCAATGTTGCCGACCTCCACGGTGGCAATCAGCGGCTGATCTCTCACTTCCTCCTCGTTCATCAGCTCCCAGTAGTAATAGCCCGCGCCCGCCATCACGGCGAGCAGCAACAGGGCAAAGAGCTTTTTGCCTTTTTTCTGGCGGAAGGGGTCCTTCTGGGCCTGCGACTTGGAAGATTGGCTCATGGAATGTTTTGATGACCTCATTGTTATTATTCGGCCGGTCTCGCTGGAAGGTGGGATGGCAGGCACCACTCCCCGGCAATTCTGGAACCCCGACTGAAGTGCTTCAATAAACGGCGATTCACCTAGAAAAGTTGACCACCAAGTCAACTTTCACATTTCGACCACAATTGCGCACAGTCCGGGCCAGTCCCCGTGTGGGCCGATTCTATAGTAATCCAAGACGATGAAAAGGGCGGAAAAGTGCAAACAAAAGGGAAAAAAAGCACGAAAACCAATGCTGTCAGCAGCCAAGACGACCTCTTCCATGGTCCAGGCGAGCGCCAGTCCTGATATTGCCTTGGAACACCACTGCCTGAATCATCAAGCTCAGTGATTATTCATGCCAGGTTGTTGTCAACCAGGGCATAGAGTTCATTGCACCCTCCGATCCCTTCGCCATCAATGAAAATCTGGGGCACGGTGGTGCGGCCATCTGCTCTGTCCACCATTTCCTGATAACGCAAGGCATCATGGGTGACATCAATCTCTTCATAGGAGATTCCCAGCCTGTCCAGCAGCTGCTTGGCCGCCTTGCAGAAAAAACACCAGTCCTTGGTATAGATGACTACATTTTTCATAAGTGACAATACTCCCATTCTGCACTACAGGCGGGTTTCGCGACCCAACACACGAGCCCGGCACTATAACCATTTGCCACATCCCTGTTCAACCTGACACCAGATATGTCGCCGGGTCGCCAACTGCCTTGATTCCTGAAGCAGGTGTCGGCATCATTCGCCCTTTCCATCCATGGAGCATGACGAATGCCCAACCAATATGCCTTGGAGCTGTTCAAAGGTTTCCTTTACTGGCTGGTATTTCCCTCACTCATCACCATCGCCGGCCTGCTGTTTCCTCAGCAATATGTGAGCCACTCCACCATGTTGATGCTCTACCTCATCAACGTGTTGCTGTGTTCCATGCGAGCTGGGCATCCGGCGGTGTTGGCGTCCTCCATCAGCAGTTTCCTGCTGTTCAACTATTTTTTCACCACACCACGCTACTCGCTGTGGATGCAGGAACCAAGCGAAATCATCGCGGCAGTTTTCTTCATCAATTTCAGTATGCTGGCCGGTGGAGTGTCCTGGAAATTGCGCAAGCAACTGCGCAGCTTGCAAACCCAAAGTGAGTTCCTGCGGCAACAGATATCACTGGGACAGAAATTACAGGCGGTGGAAAACGAAACACAAACCGCGCCGCTGCTGGCCGCAATTGCCAGCGACATATTCGATGACTGTCTGCGCTTCCAACTGCTGCCCCCGAACAGCATGGAAAACCCGGAACCCAATTGGCGCGTCACCTGGGCCATGCGAGACGGCAAGCCCCTGGACGCGGACAAGCAAGCCATGCTGATCAGCATCCGCGAGCAGGTGCAGGCCGTGCTGGACCGCTT
>JBJHAY010000336.1:0-3860 GCA_050485205.1 Gammaproteobacteria bacterium | reverse complement strand
CTTCCCATGGTTTGCTCAAGCTGCGCAATGCCCGCTACCGCGAAGACCTGTCCCCACTGGACCCCAATTGCAGCTGCTACACTTGTAAAAATTTCAGCCGGTCCTATCTACATCACTTGGACAAATGCCGGGAAATGCTCGGCGCCCAGCTCAATACCGTGCACAACCTGCATTACTACCAGACCCTGATGAAGGGTTTGCGCACGGCGGTCGAACACGGTAAATTGGCGGACTTCGTCAAAAACTTCCATCAAGACCAGAAAATTCTGGCGGATGAAAATAAAGAATAAACAAATATTTACGTAAACAATCCAGAAATTGGCGTAAGTTTTCGCCAGGAGAGCCCCGATCATGAACTTCTTCATCAATTCCGCCTACGCCCAGGGTGGCGACGCCGCGCAGCCCGATCCCATGTTTCAGTTCCTGATCCTTGGCGGCTTCATCCTGATTTTCTACCTGATCATCTGGCGCCCCCAGGCCAAGCGTGCGAAGGAGCACAAGGCGCTGGTGGAGAGCATTGCCAAGGGCGATGAAGTGATGACTTCCGGCGGCATGATCGGCAAGGTCACCAAGGTGGATGAGCACTATGTGTCCCTGCAGGTGGCGGATAACGTGGAGCTGAAAATGCAGAAGGCCTCCATTGCCGCGGCCCTGCCCAAGGGCACCATCAAATCCATCCAGTAATTCCATTCAGCAATAGTGCGGCCGGTATCCGGGTCAAGAAGATAAGCAGCCCGTAATGCCGGCCAAGAAGCCCATATGAACAAATATCCTCTCTGGAAGAACCTGCTGATCCTCTTTATCGTGGTGATGGCGGGTATTTATTCGGCGCCCAATTTCTACCCGCCCGATCCCGCGATTCAGATTTCCCACGAAAGTGGCCGTGTCGCTCAGTCTGCCCTGGACTCCGCGACCCGTGTGTTGGCGGAGGAGGGCATCGAGTATTTCGGCGAGGTGATCGAGAATGGCGTGGCTCTGGTACGGCTGTATGACCGTGACCTGCAAAGCCGGGCTCAGGAGCTGATCAATTTTACCCTCTCGGATGACTACGTGGTGGCCCTCAACCTGGCACCGAATACGCCATCCTGGCTGTCTTCCATTGGCGCCGGTCCCATGACCTATGGCCTTGACCTCAGCGGTGGGGTCCACTTTCTGATGGAAGTGGACATGGAGGCTGCCCTCAGCAAGCAGCTCAATGACTCCGTGGCCACCATGCGCACCCTGCTGCGGGAAAAGCGCATCCGCTACCAACCGCCAGTGGTAGTGGATGACCAGAACCGTATCGTCATCCGTTTCACCGACCCCCAGACCCGCAGTGAAGCCAATCGTCTGATCCGTGATGAGTTTGGCGACCTGATCTTCCGCACCGCCGAGAGCGGGGGTCAGTTCCTGCTGTACCTGACCATGTCGGAATTGCGCATGCAGGAGCTTCAGACCTATGCCCTGCAACAGAACCTCACCACCCTGCGCACCCGTGTCAATGAACTGGGTGTGAAGGAGCCCAGGGTCCAGCCCATGGGTAACAATCGCATCGTTATCCAGCTTCCAGGCATTCAGGATACGGCCCGTGCCAAGGAACTGATCAGTGCCGTGGCGACCTTGCAGATTCATCTTGGGGCAGAGCCCGGCGCCGCGCCTGGTACCACGGAAGACTATGAGTACCAGGGGCTGATGCAGCGCATCAATACCGACATCATCGTGGCTGGTGAAAGCGTCACCAATGCCCAGTCCTCCTTCGATGAGAATGGCATGCCCCAGGTCAACATCACCCTGGATGCCATCGGCGCCCGCCGCATGAACGAGGCCACCCGTGGCAACATCGGCAAACCCATGGCCATCATCCTCAAGGAAACCAAGACCCGCACCATCACCGAGATGGGGCCGGACGGAGAATTGGTCAGCCGCTCGGAGCCCTACGAGGAAGCCCGCATGATCAGTTGGGCCACCATTCAGGCTGCCCTGGGGCGTCAATTCCGCATCACAGGCCTGCAAGCCAAGGAGGCCAACGACCTGGCCTTGCTGATCCGTTCCGGCGCCCTGGCGGCACCCATGTACTTCCTGGAAGAGCGCACGGTTGGCCCAAGCCTGGGTCAGGACAATATCGAGCGCGGTACCACGTCGGTGCAGATCGGCTTTGTACTGGTGGTGGTGTTCATGTTGGTGTACTACCGGCTGTGTGGCTTGCTGGCCAACGTGGCCTTGTTCATCAACCTCTTGCTGTTGATGGCGGTGATGTCCATCATCGGCGCCACTCTTACCATGCCCGGTATTGCCGGCATCGTGTTGACGGTAGGCATGGCGGTGGATGCCAATGTATTGATTTTCTCCCGTATCCGAGAGGAGCTGATGAGTGGGCAGGGGGTTCAGAAGTCCATCAGTGGTGGCTTTGACAACGCGCTTTCAACCATTCTGGATGCCAACATCACCACGCTGATCGTGGCGATAGTGCTGTACTCAATTGGCACCGGTCCGGTGAAGGGCTTTGCCGTGACTCTGTCGATCGGCATCATCACTTCCATGATCACCGCCCTGTTCATCACCAGGGGGCTGATCAATTTCACTTACGGTGGGCGGCCGACCAAGTTTATGTCCATCGGCATCAGGATGCCGGATCCGGCACCAGCCCGGGCCTGAGGCAGGAGAGTCACACATGGATATTCAAGCAAAGTTCGGTGTCATCGACTTCATGTCGAAGCGGCGCGTCACCATGGGTATTTCCATGGCGATCACCGTCTTGGCAATTCTTTCCCTGGTGGTCAATGGCATCAAGTGGGGCCTGGACTTCACTGGGGGTACCCAGGTGGAGATTCAGGCTGAACGTTCCCTGGATCTGAATCAGGTGCGCGAGTTGTTGGCCACTGAAGGTGGCTACACCAACTTTGAAGTGGTGTATTTCGGTTCCGAGCGGGATGTTCTGGTGCGCATCCAGGAAAGCGACGAGGATCTGGGGGGCGCGGAACAGGCGGGGCAGACCGGTGACAGGGTGACGGCGTTGATCCGCGCCATGCCGGATGTGGGTCGGGTCGACCTGTTGCGTTCCGAGTACGTGGGTTCCGTGGTGGGCGAGGAACTGCGCGAGCAGGGCGGCATGGGCATGCTGGTGGCGCTGATCATGATCATGATCTACATTGCCTTGCGCTTCCAGTTCAAGTTTGCGGTTGGCGCGGTCGTTGCCTTGGTTCGTGACGTCATCATTACCCTGGGTTTTTTCTCCGTGCTGCAGTTGGACTTCGATCTGACAGTGCTGGCGGGACTGCTGGCGGTAATTGGATATTCGCTCAATGACACCATTGTGATTTTCGACAGGATCCGCGAGAACTTCCGGGTCATGCGCCGGGCCACGCCTGCGGAGGTGATCAACAGTGCCATTACTGTCACCCTCAGCCGCACCATTGTTACCTCTGGCACCACCTTGCTGGTGCTGTTGTCGCTGTTCTTGTTTGGTGGAGAATCGGTGCGTGGTTTCTCCACTGCCTTGATTATCGGCGTGATCATGGGCACCTACTCATCGGTGTTTGTGGCGGGTGGCATTCTGATGAAGATGAATGTCAGCAAGGAAGATCTGATGCCGCCGGCACGTGACGAGGAACTCGACGCCATCCCCTGAAGCTTCCAGGCCCCCTGTAGGAGCGAGCCCTGCTCGCGACCAGGGGTTCTAGTTGGCTTCAGTGGTCTTTTGTGTCACCCGCCCTTTGGTGGTCAGTCCTTGCTCGGTGTTTGCCTTCTGCTTCGTTGGTCAGCCAGGGATCGGTACCCACGTTACTCTTGGTTGGTTTTTGTCTTGTTACCCGCCCTTTGTTGGTCAGCCAGGGAACGGTCCCCCCTTCCCCCCGCCTTCAGCCTCCGAGCATCGCCAGGAC
>JBJHAY010000335.1:0-3869 GCA_050485205.1 Gammaproteobacteria bacterium | reverse complement strand
GCTTCAATGTGAAGGAGGCCTTTGCCGAGGTGAACTTCCCACTGTTGGCTGGTGCCAGGGGCGCGGAATACATGGAAGTGACCACTGCTGCCCGTTGGGCGGAATATTCCGGTTCCGGTAGCATCTGGGCCTGGAAACTGGGTTT
The DNA here is from genome assembly GCA_050485205.1 of Gammaproteobacteria bacterium. Classification (GTDB taxonomy): domain Bacteria; phylum Pseudomonadota; class Gammaproteobacteria; order Pseudomonadales; family Pseudohongiellaceae; genus JAVVEZ01. Next base: position 3,724 of record JBJHAY010000335.1, on the reverse strand, counting down.
CAACTGGACCATTACCGACGAATATCGCTTCCGTGCCACGGCATCCCGCGACATCCGTGCCGCCACCTTGCGTGAGCGCTTCGACCAGACCCGTGGCGGTGTCAACGTCCGCAACCCCTGGGACAACGACCTGGTGGTATCCGCGGCCTCCCTGTCCGGTGGTAACCCCGCCGTGGCGCCGGAAGAAGCCGATACCTACACAGCCGGTATTGTCTATCGTCCGAACTGGTTTGATGGTTTCTCCCTCTCCTTGGACTACTACACCACCACCATCAACGGTGCCATCGCGCAGTTTGGTGCTCAGAACGTAGTGGATAGCTGCCGTGCCGGTGACCTTGCTCTGTGCCAGTACGTGATCACGCCACAAGGGCCTGTGACCAACCCTGGCACAGCCACTGGCCTGGCCATCGAGCGCGTGGAAAACGTGTTCGTGAACCTGGACCAGCAGCGCATCTATGGTGCGGACATGGAAATGTCCTATCGCACCGACGTCAACTGGTTTGGCGGTGCCGCTGAAACCCTGGGTTGGCGCTTCCTGGCCACTTGGTTGGGTGAGAACTCAGTACAGACCCCTGGTGGTGTGAAGGATGACCGTGCCGGTCAGGTAGGCGGATTCGGCTTCGCTGATTACCGTGTTACTTCCAGTGTGACCTACATGAATGGTCCCTTCTCAGCCTTCCTGCAGGGCCGCTGGATCGACGGTGGCAAGCTTGATCGTACCCGCATCGAGAGCCAGACACCGCTGCCCGCTTCGGCGCGTCCGGCCAACTCCTTTGTGGCGGTATGTGTCAATGGTACGCAGGTATGTACCATCGACAACAACCGTGTGCCTTCCATCTTCTACGTGGATGCACGCTTTGGCATGTTCCTGGATGCAGAGGACAAGCTCGAGGTATTTGCCAACGTCAACAACGTGCTGGATCGCAAGCCCAACATCACGGCCGGTGCTCCCGGTAGAACAGGTGTCGGACTGGGTGTGAACACTGCCCTCTACGACATCCTTGGCCGCCGCTTCACCGTAGGTGTGAACTACGAGTTCTGATACTCGGGTTTGCTCCCAAGTGGAGTTATGATCAGAAACCCCTCCCGGCAACGGGAGGGGTTTTTTATTGCAAGAAAGGCAGTAACCAGATCACTGCAATGTCACGGTTGGTGCTAGTACTCTGGATAAGATGGGTAGAATGGACTCAGATCTCAGCACCGATGGAGTGCACCAATGATGGATGACGCCGCAGTTCCATCTCGATCTTGCGCGCGGCTTCACGCAACAGCGGCAGGCGTTCCAGCATGGTCTCGGCACTCGCCCGGGTGGTGGAAGTGGAGCAGTTGATGGAGGCAATGGCCTCGCCCTCGGCATTGAACACCGGCATCGCCAGGGAAACGATCTGCGGATCGAGTTCTCCCAACACGCAGCAATAGCCCTGGCGGCGTGCCTCGTTCACCAATGTCTTCAATTTGGTGATTGAAGTGACGGTTTTGTCGGTATAACGCCGCAGCACCACGCGCTTGAAATATTCTTCCAATGCTTCCTTGGGCTGAAATGCCAGCAGCGAGCGGCCGAGGGCGGTGACGTAGGCCGGGCAGCGCTTGCCCACGCCAACGTAGTAATGAATGGTGTGGATGGTGGAAACATAGACCAGGAAAATGATGTCGTCGTCGATCATCACTGACAGGGCGGCGCTGTCACCGGTGAGATCACTCAATTCCTGCAGGGTGGGCCTGAACGCTTCTTCCACATTGGTGGATTCCAGATAGGCCGAGCCCAGGTTCATGACCTGAGGGCGCAGCAAAAACAGCTTGCCCTTCTTGCCCACATAGCCCAGATGCAGCAGGGTGTAGAGGCAGCGCCGCACTACCGCCGGGTTGAGATCGGTGATGGCGGAGATTTCACTGATGGTCATCTCGGGGGTTTCCCGGGAAAAGCATTCCAGCACGGTCAGGCCCCGTTCGAGGGAGGTGATGTATTCGCGATCCGGCTTGGTGGTGCTCTTGCTTTTCTTGGTCATGGCGTCTCGTGCGCTCTTATGTGATTGATTCAGGCCAAGGCCTGCCTCGGGCGGCTGCTACAGTAACATTGGCACACTGTGCGTGCTAGGCGGTGCAGAAGATATCACGGTCGAATTTCATGCTCAACGCAAGGCAAAAGATCCCCGTCAAGGCACTGTGCTGGAGTGGTTGCAACTGGGATGCCGAGGTTGAATCTGGATTAGGCAAGTGGGTCCAGCCCTTGCTCGCGCATCAGGGCTTCCAACAAGTCGATCATGTCGGGGAGCTCGCCAACCACGTCGAAATTGCCGAAACTCTGAGTATCGGCCTTGCCGGTGGCATAGTCGAGGGGGATCAGGCCACGGTGGTCACGGGCCATCAGGTCGGCACCCTGATTCACCATGAAGCGCACCACTTCGCCCCAGTTCAGGCGCACCGCCGTGTGCAGCGGCGTTTCACCAAAGGTGCCCCCCTGATCGTTGATGTCGGCGCCGTGCCGGATCAGCAGCTCGATGCCGGCGATCACCTTGGCTTCATCCTTGTCGCGGTTGCGGCTGCCACCCTGGTTGGTCAGTGCCAACATAGGACTGACGCCATTGATATTGGCCAGTTTGATGTCGGCGCCATGTTCCAGCAGCAGCGCCATCATGTCCACGTCGCCACCGTAAGCGGCCCGTTGCAGCGGCGTGGTGCCCGTGGTCAGGTAGGGGTTGTCGCCGCCGCGATCATAGACAATGTTGCGGGCGGGGGGATAAATCTTCAGGCGCAGGTTGGGGTTGGCGCCGCGTGCCAGCAACAGCCGGGCAACGTCCAGGCCGGTGGTGTCCTGCACAGGTGGCAAGTCACCGCGAACGCTGGCCGGTACGATATTGGTGTCGGCGGCGGCGTAGAGCGGGGTGCGCCCGTAGTAGTCCCATTGATTGACGTCGGCGCCGGCTTCCACCAGGTATTTGGCGATGTCGAAGCGCATGTTGATCAGGGCCAGGATCAGGGGCGAGACATTGTCGGGGTCCGGCAGGTTGATGTCGGCGCCGGCGTGCACCAAGGCTTGCACGCAGCCCAGGCAGTCTTCACGCACCGCGTACAGGAGTGGAGTGAGGCCGCCACTGTGCATTTCCTTGACCCTGGGTTCGGCGGTGACCCGGCGTTCCCAGTCGCGGTCGATGGCGCGCTGGTCGATGTCGGCGCCATGTTCGATCAGCAATTGCACCATCTCCGGATGGCGGCGGGCGGCAGCCCACATCAGGGCGCTTTGACCGCCCCAGTGTTCGCTGGCGTTGACATTGGCGCCATGGGACAACAGCAGGCGCGCGGCTTCCAGATTGCCGGTGCGGGCCACGGCCATGAGGGCGGTCTGGCCCTCCGGATTGGCGGACTCGACGTCGGCGCCCGCCTCCAGCAAAAGTCGAAGCATCCCGGCATTCCCCACGGCTGCGGCCTCTCCCATGGGGGAGGAGCCATAGTCGTTGCGGATATTGACCGGCACTTCGCGCCGCAGCAGCAGCCGTACCAGGTCGGTGCTGTCGTGATAGACGGCCCAGTGCAGCAGGGTGGTGCCATCGGCGCTGGCTTGCTGGACATCGGCGCCGTCCTCGATCAGTTGCATGACTGTGTCAAGATGTCCCAGCCGCGCCGCGCGCAGCAGTTCTGTGTCGGCGCCGAGAGACGGGCCCGACAGCAGGGTCAGCAGCAACAGCATGCAAGCCATTGCTGATGAGTGAAACGGCAGTGTGATGAG
>JBJHAY010000334.1:0-3890 GCA_050485205.1 Gammaproteobacteria bacterium | reverse complement strand
CCAACAAAAGCTAATCCAACATAATGGCAGCAGCGTTGTTGCTGGAGGGGTTGGGTGTTGGGTGGGGGGTGCCAAAACGCTCTGCCGCATGGATGCGGCAGGCGAGCCTCCATGGATGGATTCACGGCGCTTTTGGCACCCCCCACCCAACACCCAGCCCCATGCCACCAATCCTGCATCACAGGTGCCCCAAGCCAATATCACAGGTGCCACCAATCCTGCATCACAGGTGCCCCAAGCCAATATCACAGGTGCCACCAATCCTGCATCACAGGTGCCACAAACCACCACCGGAAGCCCACATCAGAGGCACCACATGGCAGGCAGTGGCGCCCCCCTGGTTTGCCAAAGAGCAGCGGCTCCCCCTAAAATGACCGCATGAGCTATCCCAACAACGCCCCCACCCGGAACCCCATGAAGACATCATTGCTGTGCACCTGCCTCCTGCTGTTCCTCAGCCTGTCCATCAATCTCGGCGCCCAACCCGTAAGCCCCGGGGTCACTGGTGATTACATCCGCGAGAGCCTGGACAATCCCCTGATCCGCATGGAAACCAATTTCGGGGACATCATCATCGAGCTCTTCCCCAGTGAAGCCCCCATCACTGTGGACACCTTCCTTGGATTGGCAGAGGGCACCAAGTCATTCATCGATCCGGAAACCGGTGAGAGCGTCATGCGTCCCTTTTATGATGGCCTGATTTTTCATCGCGTCATCGATGGCTTCATGATCCAGGGCGGCAGCGTCAATGGCCAGGGCAATGGCATGCCGGGATTCACCATTCGCGACGAGATCAATGCCAGCAGCCTGGGTCTGGATCGGATGATGGTGATCACCGAGGACGGCAGCCCCCATCCCTTCCTGGGGATCAACAGCCAGGATGATCTGCGCCGGGAAATCCTGCGCCCGCTTTACCGGCGCCTGGATATCAACAGTCAGGCGGATCTGGATGCCAAGCTGGAGCAGGTGGAGCAGGCCTTGCGTTCGATGACCTTGAAGCAGGCCTATGAGAATCAGGGGTATCGCTACCAGGAGAACATCAATTCGCGGGCGCCGACCCGGGGGGTGATTGCCATGGCCAATGGCGGCCCCGATACCAATGGCTCACAGTTCTTCATCAATTTGGTGGATACCGAGTGGCTCACCGGCAAGCACACGGTGTTTGGCCGTGTGCGTTCCGGCATGGAGGTGGTGGATGAAATCGGCCGGGTGCCGGTGGACCAGGACAGGCGGCCTCTGCGCGACGTGGTGATTCTGTCGGTGACGCGCCTGCCCTGATTGCCGGGGTTTACTGAACCTCGTAACTGACCAGGGTCAGTTCCAATTTCGCCTGATCGGTGAGTTGCAGTACCAGGTTGCTGAGGGACAGGTTGCCGGCGCTGATGGCATTGACGCGCAGGGTGCCATCACTGCCATCGAATATCGCCCGTTCCTGGCCGGTGTCAGGCTCCAGTTGTAATTGGCCCAGGTCCACCGTGAACACGAAGTCGGGGAAGGAGCGCACTTGTTGCAGCTTGCCCCGGTACAGCAGGCCATCGATTTCCGCCAGCAGGTGAACCACGCCGTCGCTGTACTCATTCAGAGCGGGGGGCGCGGGGGGTTCGAGCATGGTGCTGTAGACCCGCTTCACTTCAATCAAATCCTCGAGTTCGATGACCAGGTCATCCGGCAGCCGTTGTACCGGCACTGATGCGAAGTCGGCGCCATATTGACTGAGGTTGACCACCTGGTAGGCACCGATGGCATCCACCACATCCATGCCACTGATGATTCTGGCAAAGACCGTGTAGCCGCCATTGGAAATATCCAGATGCGCGGGCTCGCCGCCATTGTTCTGCAAATTGATGTACCACTGACTGCTGGCGCTGTTGGCTTGACCGCCCAGCTTGGCCATGGCCACGGTACCACGGGAATTGGATACACCAGGTTCATTCTGAATCTGGGGGTCTTCCGGCACGATGCTCAAGTCCTCAAGGTAAAACCCCCCACCCTGAATCACGAACAGTGGCTCGGAGCGATGTATCAAGGTGTTGTCAAAGCGGCCACTTTCCACATAGTTGAGGAAGTTGGCCACTGTGATGGGAGCGTCATCCCACAGTAATTCCATGCAGAATTCGCCCACATTGGTTTCCATGCAGACATGGTCCTGGGACAGCACTGGTGCCGCGGAGAGCGAGGCGACGGTGGCAAGGACGCCCGTGGCCAGGGCGTGGATGGTTTTTTCTGGTTTCATGACGAGTCCGTTTTCTTGTTGGTTATCTGTTCGAGCAAAAAGCCTCGCTCCCGTGGTGGCGGGAATCCTTGACTGATAGCCCCCGATCTATTGCCTGAAGTGGGCAAGTCTAGCATTAACGGAGCACTGTTACATGGGTTGACTGGTGTTGGTTACATCCAGCCCTGTAGGAGCTTGTCTCCCTCTGCGGGAGCGCCTCTCCCACTGTGGGAGCGAGCCCTGCTCGCGACCCGTGGCCATGGTTGGCGTCGGTGTTTTTCTGTGATGCAAGTCCAGTGGCCAGGTCGGGCATCGGGGGGCTGGATAGAGTGCTGCGATGGTGTGGTGGTTGGTCAATGCAGGCAGTCGTTGTCCTCTGCGCTGTAGAGGGGGATTTCGATGATCAGTTCGGCTTGGGTACGCGTGGGTTCGAGGGCCGCGGGTTCGGCTGCCTGCCTGGCGTTCACAAGCAATTGCTCGCTCAGCTCGCGCTTGAGCCGATCCACTACGGTGCTCATCACCTTCAGTGTCTCGCTGAGTTGCTCCAGGGTGCAGAGGGCGTGGTCCGCCCCCTGATCGTCGTGCTGGGAATCATTCATGAGCCGATGCTCCTGTGGACAGGGGCCCGCTGTGGCGGGCCCGTTTGGGGTCAGGTTATTCCCAGCTGAGGGCGCCGCCGGTCTGGTATTCGATGACGCGGGTCTCGAAGAAGTTTTTCTCCTTGCGCAGATCCATGATCTCGGACATCCAGGGGAAGGGATTCTGGGCGCCGGGGAACTGCTCCTTCAGGCCCAGTTGTACCAGGCGGCGGTTGGCGATGAATTTGAGGTAGTCCTCCATCATTGCCGCGTTCATGCCCAACACGCCGCGCGGCATGGTGTCGCGGGCATATTCGATTTCCAGTTGGGTGGCTTCCAGAATCATCTGGGTGGCGTCCTGGCGCATGGTGTCGTTCCACAGATGCGGATTCTCGATCTTGATCTGGTTGATCATGTCGATGCCGAAGTTCAAATGCATGGACTCGTCGCGCAGGATGTACTGGAACTGCTCAGAGGTGCCGGTCATCTTGTTGCGGCGGCCCATGGACAGGATCTGGGAGAAACCGCAGTAGAAGAAGATGCCTTCCAGGCAGCAGTAGAAGGCGATCAGGTTCTTGAGCAGGGCGCGGTCGGCCTCGGGGGTGCCGGTCTTGAAGGTGGGGTCGCTGATCTCGCGAGTGTACTTGAGGCCCCAGGATGCCTTCTTGGCCACGCTGGGAATCTCGTGGTACATGTTAAAGATCTCGCCCTCGTCCATGCTCAGGGATTCGATGCAGTACTGGTAGGCGTGGGTGTGGATGGCTTCCTCGAAGGCCTGGCGCAGGATGTACTGGCGGCACTCGGGGTTGGTGATGAGCCGGTAGATGGCCAGCACCAGGTTGTTGGCCACCAGGGAGTCGGCGGTGGAGAAGAAGCCCAGGCTGCGCTTGACGATGAGGCGTTCGTCCGGGGTCAGGCCATCGGGCTTTTTCCACAGCGCCACGTCGGCGTTCATGTTGACCTCCTGGGGCATCCAGTGGTTGGCGCAGCCATCCAGGTATTTCTGCCAGGCCCAGTCGTACTTGAAGGGCACCAGCTGGTTGAGGTCGGCGCGGCAGTTGATCATGCGCTTCTGGTCCACGGTGACGCGCTCGGCGGCA
>JBJHAY010000333.1:0-3903 GCA_050485205.1 Gammaproteobacteria bacterium | reverse complement strand
TTCCTCGACACCGCTGCCCTCTACGGCTTTGGCAAGAACGAGGAACTGATCGGCCGGGTGTTGAAAGAGCGCCGCAAGGAGTTCATCCTCGCCAGCAAGTGCGGCATGTTCAAGGACGAGACCGGCAAGCGCAAGATCGACGGTCGCCCAGAAGTGATCCGCCAGACCTGTGATGACGCCCTCCAACGCCTCGGCACCGATGTCATCGACCTCTACTACCTGCACCGCTGGGACAAGAATGTACCGGTGGAAGACAGCATCGGCGCCATGGCCGATCTGGTCAAGGAAGGCAAGGTCCGTTTGCTGGGCATTTCCGAGGTCTCCGCCAATACACTCAGAAAAGCCAACGCCGAGCATCCCATTAGTGCGTTACAGACCGAATATTCCCTTTGGAGCCGCAATGCGGAAATCGCCGTGCTCGACGCCTGTCGTGACATCGGTGCCGCCTTCGTGGCCTTCAGTCCACTGGCGCGTCAGTTTCTGACCGGCAAGCTGACAGATCCCGCCACCCAGCTGGAAAAGAATGACATCCGCAACCACATGCCCAGGTTCAATGCCGAACATTACCCGAAAAATCTGGCCTTGCTGGAGGAGTACCGGCAAATTGCCGAGGAAAACGCCTGCTCCATGGCACAACTGGCACTGGCATGGGTGCTGGCCAAGGGTGAACACATCATTCCAATTCCTGGCACCCGTCATGTGAGCTACGTGGAAGAGAACTTTGGCGCCATCGACGTGTCATTGAGCCCGGAAACCGTGGCCAGATTGGACCGACTGATCAATCAGGATACTGTCTCCGGCCCCCGCTACAACGCCGCCACGCAGTTGGAAATCGACACCGAAGAGTTCTGAGCCTGGCTCAAATCACACTGGGTTCGGTAATGGAGACAGCCACATACAGTGCCGGCTGCATTCCCGAGGGACCGATGAACTCACCCGCCACCGGCGGCACCGCGCCGGGCCGGGCCGATACCGCCACAGGGATGTGATCCGGCCCGGTCAGACGACCGATGGTGGGATCGAATCCCTTCCAACCGGCGCCAGGCAGATAAACCTCGGCCCAGGCATGGGTGGTACCCAAACCCTGTTGTGACACTGGAGCGAACAGGTAGCCACTGACAAAGCGTGCCGCCAATCCCAACATGCGCGCCGCCATCATGAACAAGGTGGCAAAGTCGCGACATGAGCCCTGCCCCATGGCCAGGGTCCGGCCGGGGGACTGGATCCCCTCCTCCTCGCGAATGGAGTACTGGAAACTCTGGTGGATGCCCTGGCAGATGGATTGCAGCAGGACATAGGTCTCCATGCTCTGCCCTGGTATCCAGAAGCGCGAAAGCCAGCTCCTCAGCTGGCTCTCATCGCCATTGCAGTTCACCTGGAAATATGGGGTCATGTCACCGGTTTCATCATCTCGATAACTGAAGGGATAGTAGACCGCATGGTCTTCCACCAGGAAGTCCAGGGGGTTGTCATTGTAATTTTGCAACACCACATCACTGGTGATCACCAAGGTATCCGCCGGGGTGTCGAAGGTGGCAACGATGATGGCATTGTCATTGATGTCCCGGCGCGACTTCAGACGGGCCTGGGGACTGACCTCAAGCAAAAAGGATTCAATGCGCACTTCCTGGCCCTCGCGGGGGCGCAGCAGCAAGTGATGGGGCAATAGCGTGACGGGACCTGGAAATTCGTAACGGGTTTCGTGATGGATTCTGAGACGGCGCATCTGGCAAGCTTGTGGTTGTCGGGCAGGGTCAGAGCATAGCATGATTCCCGCGCTGTGCAGGGAATCACCATCACTAGTATCATGCGCCTTCCATGACCAGTGGTACCCGCTCATGCTCAGCTACCGTCACGCCTTTCATGCCGGCAATTTCGCCGATGTCCTCAAACACCTGGTGCTGGTCAATACCCTGACCCACGCCATCAGCAAGCCCGCGCCGCTGTTCTATGTGGATACCCATGCCGGCGCCGGACGCTATCTGCTGGAAGCCGAGATGGCCCGCAAGACCGGCGAGGCCAAGGCTGGCGTGCTACGCCTGCCGAGGGATGCCACGGTTCTCGCGCCCTTTCCTGACTTGAATGCCTATCTGGCAACCGTGGCGCCCTTTCTGGCCCAGCAACAATACCCAGGCTCGCCACTGCTGGCGGCTGCCATTCTGCGGCGCACAGACCGCCTGCATCTCTTCGAACGCCACCCCACTGACTTTCCCTTGCTGCGGCAAAGCCTGGCCGGTGACCGCCGCGTGCGCTGCGAACAGGCGGATGGCTATGGCGCCGCGCGAGCCCTGCTGCCGCCAGTGCAGAAGCGGGCGGTTGTGCTGGTGGACCCCTCCTATGAACTGGCCGAAGACCATGAGCGGGTGGCGACGTTCGCCGCCACCACCTGGCAACGCATGCCTGCTTGCCAGTTGCTGATCTGGTACCCGGTGGTGAACAGGCCCAGAATCGAACGCATGATCGCAGCCATCGCGCGCCATGGCCTGCGGGATTTGTGGCGCTTCGAGCTGGGTATTTCGCCAGATCAGGAAGGCCACGGCATGACTGCCAGCGGCCTGCTGGCCCTCAACCCTCCCTGGACCCTGCCGGATCACCTGCGTGCCTCTCTCCCCTTTGTGCAGACTTGCCTGGCCCCCGACGGCCACTGGCGGGTGGAATGCCTGGTGCCGGAATGAATCCCGCAGCGGTTCCAAATCGGTGGGCATGCACCAACCCGCAAATGCAGTCTCAGTGCCCCACTCCATGACACTGGTGCGATATTCGAGCTGACGTCATCACTGCCGCTGAAATCAAAGTACATGGGACGGTAATGGGGTAGTTTTGTAGTCAACTATCTGGCTATACTGGCTGCCTTCACGGGAGAACAACAATGAAAACACTGCTTACCTTCTGCTGTCTGACCCTGCTCGCCACCAGCGCCGCCGCGCAACCCCCCAACCGCCCCCTGATTGCCCTGGACGCCCCAGACCTCGACGGCTGGCATCCGGTGGATGTGAAGGATGCCTTCGACATGGAAGGCCATGAATTCGCCTCAGTGGCCTCGGTGGCCATGGATGCCGGCAACAACCTCATCGTGCTGCATCGGGGTGAACAGCCGTTTCTGGAATTCGACGAGCACGGCAAATTGCTGCGCGCCTTTGGTGATCCCAGCCTGTTCAACCGTTCCCACGGCCTCACCATCGACTCCGAAGGTTTCATGTGGGTCACCGACGTGGCCAACCACATTGTCATGAAAATGACCGCGGATGGCGAAGTGCTGATGACCCTGGGCACCCTGGGTCAGGCTGGCGAATGGAATGAAGCCGCGGGCACCCGCCTGTTCAACCAGCCCAATGAAGTGGCACTGGACGCCGAGGGCAATTTCTACGTGGCCCAGGGCCACGGCCCGGCGGAACCAAGGGTGCTGAAATTCGCCCCGGATGGCAGCTTCATCAAGCAGTGGGGCAGCCGTGGCACCGGCCCCGGCGAGTTCGCCGTGGCCCATTCGATACAGATCGACGCCGACGACAAGGTATATGTTGCCGACCGCGAGAACTTCCGCATCCAGATCTTCGACACCGAAGGTGATTACCTTGACCAGTGGACATTCAATGCCATGGCCTGTGCACTCCACCTTCATCATGATGGCTTCGCCTACCTTACCACCGGCTTTGACGGACAGTGGGCCAAGCTCAACATGCAGGGACAAGTGATCGGGGCCATTGGCAGCCCTGGCGAAGGCAATGGCCAGTTTGGGGAGGCGCATTACCTGACCCTGGACAATGACGGCAATGTCTACGTGGCGGATGTGGTGACCCGGCGGGTGCAGAAATACGCCAAGGATTGATCAAGCCGAGACCACGTCCGGTTTAGCTGGCACAGGGATTGACCGCCATTGGCTGAAGGATCAGCCCGGTTCCTGGA
>JBJHAY010000332.1:0-3925 GCA_050485205.1 Gammaproteobacteria bacterium | reverse complement strand
GATTAACGGCGCCGCAAGAGGGGTCTGCCCTCGCCCAGGGTTCTTTGCCGGCTTCAGTGCTGTTGCGCTTATGTTTGTTTTTTTAGCTATAGCAAATCAAACCTTGACAGCACTGAAGCTATGAGCCGGGCGTCGGGGAGTTGCTGCCTTGACCGTCTGCGACTGGATATCGCAGCCGGAGCCCCCAGCCAGCAAATGGCGCCTCAAGGCAAATTGCGAATCTGAATTCCCACCGAGTCCTCGTCGATCAACAGGTCGGAAATCACCACCACCTTGTCATTGCTCTCAAAGCCCGCCTTTTCCTTGAGTTCGGCAAAGGCTCGCGCCAAGGTTACTTCCGGTTCCGTGCTGAATTCGATCTTGAAGGGATAGAGGTTGCGGTTCAGGGTCATGATGCGCCGTGTCACCCCAATATTGGTGAAGGCGTAGATGGGTGACTTCTGCGGATGGCAGTTGGTCACATAGTTGGCCATGATGCCGTGCCGCGTCACTACCACGATGCCCTTGGCATGCAGGGACTCGGCCAATTCCACGGCGGTGGCGGCCAAATGTTCCTTGTCGGAGCTCTTGATGAGATTGGCGGTGAAGTTGAGTCCACGCTTGGGCTCGGAAGCCCGGCAGATGGCGTCCAGTTGCTGAATGCAGCGGATGGGATATTTGCCCACCGTGGTTTCGCCCGACAACATCACCGCGTCGGCTTCCTCATATACAGCATTGGCCACGTCGGTGACCTCGGCGCGGGTGGGAATGGGGTTCTCGATCATGGATTCCAACAGGTGGGTCGCCACGATCACCCGCTTGCCATGCTCGGCACACAGGCGCACGATGCGGCGCTGGGTGTTGGGCAGTTCGGCCAGATCGATTTCCACTCCCAGGTCGCCCCTGGCCACCATGATGCCGTCCGCCACCTTGACGATTTCCTCCAGGTTTTTGACCCCCTGTTGATCCTCGATCTTGGCGATGACCTTGATGGTGGAGGCCTTGACCGGGTCCGCCTCGGCCATCAGCTTGCGCAGTTCCAGGACGTCACTGGCCTCGCGCACGAAGGAGAGGGCGATGTAGTCCAGTTCCCTGGCCATGCCGAACAGGATGTCTTCCCGGTCCTTGGCGGTGATGGCGGGCAGATTGACCCGGATGCCGGGCAGATTGACGTGTTTCTTGCTGCCGAGGACGCCGCCGTCCAGCACCTTGCACTTGAGGATGGGATTGTTCTTCTCCAGCACCTCCAGGTTGATGAGGCCATTGTCGACGGTGATGCGGTCGCCGACGTTGACGGTGTCGATCAGGTCTTCGTAGTGGATACGGATGGAAGACTGCTCCACATCGACACTGTCACGCACAGAAATGGAAATGATGTCGCCGGTCTTCAGGTTGAGGTCGCTTTCCAGCACTCCGGTACGGATTTCCGGGCCCTGGGTGTCGAGCAGGATGCCCACGGGGTAGGTGGTGTGCTTGTTGAGTTCCACGATGTGGTTGATCATTTGGTCCGCCCATTCGTGGGTGGCGTGGGACATGTTGAGGCGGATGATGTTCATGCCAGCCTCGTGCATGGCCTTGAGCATGTCGTAACTGCCGGTGGCGGGGCCGATGGTGCAGATGATCTTGGTCTTTCTCATGGATACTGCCTGTGCGGGGGTGGGTTGTTAGCGGGTGCGCATTATAGCACTTGCTGGTTCATACAATCTTCATACCAAATCCCACTGTAGGGGCGGGTCAGGAAAAATCTGCTATAATCGCGCGCTCTTGCGAGGGGGCGTGACCGCATGGCCGCTGACCGCATGTTAACGAACTTCTGTCAACGCAATATAAGGGAAAGTCTCATCATGAAAGCTCCAGTCAGAGTTGCCATCACCGGCGCCGCGGGTCAGATCAGCTATTCACTCATTTTCCGGATCGCTTCCGGCGACATGCTGGGCAAGGACCAGCCGGTGATTCTGCAACTGCTGGAGATCACGCCGGCACTGGGCGCGCTCCAGGGCGTGGCAATGGAAGTGGAAGACTGTGCCTTCCCGCTGGTGCATGGAATCGTGCAGACCGATGATCCCAATGTGGCCTTCAAGGATGCCGACTACTGTCTGTTGGTGGGTGCGCGTCCCCGTGGACCTGGCATGGAGCGCAAGGACCTGCTGGAAGCCAATGCCGCCATCTTCTCGGTGCAGGGCAAGGCAATCAATGATCACGCCAGCCGCGATGTGAGAGTGCTGGTGGTGGGCAACCCGGCCAACACCAATGCCCTCATCGCCTATCGCAATGCCCCCAGCCTGAAGCCCGGCCAGTTCACCGCCATGACCCGCCTCGATCACAACCGCGCCATGGCCCAGCTGGCAGCCAAGACCGGCAAGCACACCACTGATGTGGAAAGCCTGTTCATCTGGGGTAACCATTCTTCCACCCAATACCCCGACATTCATCATGCCACGGTGGCTGGCACCAAGGCCCTGAGCCTGGTGGACAGCCAGTGGATGGAAGAAGATTTCATCCCCACCGTGCAACAGCGCGGTGCCGCCATCATCAAGGCACGTGGTCTTTCCAGTGCCGCATCCGCCGCCAATGCCGCCATCGAGCACATCCGTGATTGGGCTCTGGGCACCCGTGGCCGCATCGTCAGCATGGCGATTCCCAGCGATGGCAGCTACGGGGTGGAAAAGGGACTGATCTACTCCTTTCCCGTCACTTGTGCCAATGGCGAGTACAGCATCGTGCAGGGCTTTCCCATCAATGACTTCAGCCGCAACCTGATGAAGCAGACTGAAAAGGAATTGGCTGAGGAAAGGGATGCTGTCAACCATCTGCTTCCCTGAGACCAGTCCCTTGTAGGAGCCTGCCTTGCAGGCGACAGGTTTTTTTCATTCTCCTGTTGGTTGAGTGGCCCTGTCGCGAGCAGGGCTCGCTCCTGCAGGGGGAAGGTCTTGTCGCGAGCAGGGCTCGCTCCTACAGTTGGGTGGCCAGTAGCTGGTAAACCATGAAATTTGAAGTGATTCACAGTGATGGCGCCGCCCGCCGCGGGGTCATGCATTTCCCCCGTGGCAGCGTTGATACGCCAGCCTTCATGCCGGTAGGCACCTATGGCACCGTCAAGGGCATGCTGCCCTCCCAAGTGGAGGCTACTGGCGCGCAGATTCTGCTGGGCAACACCTTCCACCTGATGCTGCGGCCGGGCACCGGCGTGATCAAGGCCCATGGCGGACTGCATGGCTTCATGGGGTGGGGCAAGCCGATTCTCACCGACTCGGGCGGCTTCCAGGTTTTCAGTCTCGGGGAAATGCGCAAGATCAGTGAGCAGGGGGTGGAGTTCCGTTCCCCCGTGGATGGCGCCAAGGTGTTCCTGAGCCCGGAAAAAGCCATCGAAGTTCAGCGGGACCTGGGTTCCGACATCGTCATGGTGTTCGATGAATGCACCCCTTTCCCTGCCACGGAAGCTGAAGCCCGCTTGTCGATGGAGCTTTCCATGCGCTGGGCCGTGCGTTGCCGGCAAGCCCATGGCGACAGTGCCTCGGCCCTGTTCGGTATAGTCCAGGGCGGGATGTATCCGAGTCTGCGCCAGACATCCCTTGCGGCCTTGACCGACATCGGCTTTGATGGCTATGCCATCGGCGGCCTTTCGGTGGGCGAGCCCAAGGAAGAAATGCTCAAGGTGCTGGACGCGGTGGCGCCGCTGATGCCACCAGACAAGCCACGCTACCTGATGGGGGTCGGCACGCCCGCCGATCTGGTGGCAGGGGTCGAGCGTGGCATCGACATGTTCGACTGCGTCATGCCCACCCGCAATGCCCGCAATGCCCATATCTTCACTTCCCAGGGTTTGCTCAAGCTGCGCAATGCCCGCTACCGCGAAGACCTGTCCCCACTGGACCCCAATTGCAGCTGCTACACTTGTAAAAATTTCAGCCGGTCCTATCTACATCACTTGGACAAATGCCGGGAA
>JBJHAY010000331.1:0-3933 GCA_050485205.1 Gammaproteobacteria bacterium | reverse complement strand
CTGTAGTAATTGCGCTCATTATTGACGGTGGCCACCAGGTTGAGGGAATAGCGTTGATCTTCCTTGAGGGTGAAGCCGAAGTCGCCGTTGTCGAAGAAGAAGCGCTCTCCGTACCAGGCGATGTCCACCACGGCATTGAGGGAAAAGTCATCCGAGGCCACCATGGGGTTGAGACGCTTGCCGTGGCCGAGGGCGATGCCGAATTGCCAGCCGCTGCCTTCATCGGCGCTGACCAAGGCGGCTGGTGCCAGCAACAGGCCCAGCGACAGGCCCAGCGACAGGCAAGGCGCCAGCAGGTGGCGGGGGCCGGACAGGAGCCGGGCCAGGGACAAGCAAAAACGGTACAACATGCGCATGGTGGGGTAACCCCGGAAATCAGTGAATACAGGGCCGCCAGCTTCTGCCTGGTGCCGGAGTCCGCCAGTGGCCTCAGCTACCCTGGGCTGGTGCGGACAACGGCAGGGCGAGGCACGGCCGGAGCACAGCATGGGGCATGGGGACAACTGGGTCTGTATCAACTTATGGGGCATTTTGTAATTATTTGTAATTGCCGTTTGGGCCCGGTCACAAAATCACAACAGATTTCATGGGCGTCATGACTAGGATTGACAACGCGCCACCCTGTCATGTTGACGGGGCGTCTGCCAGACACCAAGGTCCGTCGGGCATGGAGCATCATACAGGGTTCGGAAGCGAGCATGGTAAAGGAGATGAATGGAATGAAAAATATCCTGGAGAAAATGTTGGGACAAGGCTTGTCGGCATGGCGTGGAATTTGGCACTGCTGCCTGTTGTTGCCGCTGGCGGCACCAGCGCAGGCCGGCATTGATGCACTGTCGCCATCGGCAGGCATCGAGCCCTGGTTGTTGCAGGAACGGCCCCATCGCTTTGCCGAGGTGCATCTGGACAGCGATCATGCCAGCGTCGGCGCCATGATTCAGGTGGCGCCCGGGGATGTGGGGCAGGCCCGTGATCTCTACGCGGTGGCCCTGGTCAACGGCCAGTGGTATGCCAAAGCCGCGGCCGGGTGGCGGCCCTGGGATCAGCGTCTGTCCAGTCTGGAACCGGCGGAGCGCCGGGTGCTCGGTGCCGATGAAGTCCTTGAGATCGTGGCCGCCGAGCGTCTGCCAGCCGGTGACTATGAGGTGTTTGCCGGTTACGCGGATGCTGCTGGCGTGCTCCATTACAACCAGCAGCCCCTGGCCTTCCAGGTGGAGAGCCAGACCGGGCCGGGGCTGCGGCGCTTTGCGTCCGCCGCCGCCATGGAGGCCTACTTGAAGGAAGGCTTGCAGCAGGGTGGCCGGGTCCCCGTGTTCAACACCACTGAACTGGCGGTGGCGGACCTGGCCAGTGGCGCGCCCAGGGTTTCCGGCACCAACATCCAGGTGGCCGGCGTGGATGAGGCCGACACCGTCAAGACCGATGCCGACCTGCTCTATGCGCTGCGCCACTGCGACGAGCAGGCCTGTCTGGAGGTGATGCGCCTGAATCCGGATGCTCCCGCGTCCACCACATTGGCCAGCTACCGCCTGGATGGCCAGGCCCCGGAAGGCCTGTACCTGGTCAAGCACGGGCAGGGCGACATGTTGGTCACCCTGGCGGGCCGTCATGCCTTTGGGCACTGGTTCGATCCGTGGGGCTGGGACAGCGGCAGCACTGAAGTGATGTTCTACGATGTCAGCAATCCCACCGCCATGGGCCTGCGCCAGAGCCTCACACTGGATGGCCACCTGGTGGCAAGCCGCAGGGTGGATGACGCCCTCTACCTGGTCACCCGGTTCACGCCAAGGCCGCCCGGCTTCGATCCCCATCCCACCACCCCCCGCGAACGTGAAACCAATGCAGAGCTGCTGAGCGACACCAGCCTGCCGACCCTGTTGCCCTCCGTGCGCGATGCCAGCAATGCCGCCAGGGAACTGGTACAGGGCATGGACTGCTACCTGCCCATCGAGACCGTGGACCAGGCCTGGAATGCCTCCATCATCACCATCACCGCGCTGTCCCTGTCGGCGCCGGGGGAGTTTTCCAGTGTCTGTTTCGTGGGTGACTCCGAGGCAATGTATGTCAGCGGCGACAACCTCTACCTTGCCACCACCCGCCATGACTACCAGGTGGTGCCGGATGTCATCCGCGGCGATCTGCCTTTTTACGAGCCGGACCACAGCACCAGCATCCATAAATTCGCCCTGACGCCCACTGGCCCCAGCTACCGGGGATCGGGCGAAGTGAAGGGCCACCTGGGCTGGCAGCAGGACAAGAAGTCCTTCCGCATGGGCGAGAACGGCCATGTGCTGAACGTGGTGACCTCCGTGGGCAGCAGTTGGAACGGCACCGCTTCCACGCGCCTGGCCGTGCTCAGGGAGCAGGGGGGACGGCTCACGGAAGTGCATGCCATCGAAGGCATCGGCAAGCCCAACGAGGAATTGTTTGCCGCCCGCTTCCTCGGCAAGCGCGCCTACCTGGTGACCTTTGAGGTCACCGATCCCCTCTACGTGCTGGATCTGTCCAATCCGGAACGGCCAAGCATCCTGGGTGAGCTGGAAGTGGAAGGCTACGCCGACTACCTGCATCCGGTGGGCGAAAACCTGTTGCTGGGCATCGGCAAGGATGCCCTGCCCATGCCAGCCAACACCATCGGCGGCATGCGTGGCGCCCTGCCACAAGGGGTCAAATTGACCCTGTTCGATGTGTCGAACCCGGCGGCACCGCGGGAAATTCAATCCAGGGTGCTGGGGCGGCGCGGTTCCGAGACACCATTGACCTGGGATCACCACGCCCTGGCCTTCCTGCCCGCCAGTGGTGGACGCCCGGCGCGTGTTGCACTGCCGATACAAGTCAATGACCGTCACCCGGATTATCCAGGTTTTGATCCCAACGATCCCTGGGCCTGGTTCGGCCGCACCCACACCGCACTCTACACCTTCGAATTGAGCGAGTTGGGCATTAGCCAGGCTGGCCGGATCATGGGCAGCGTGCACAATGACAGCTTTGACTTCTGGCCACGGCCGCTGCCAATGCCCATGCCAGTGGATGATGGCAGCATCGCGCCGGGGGATGCCCCTGGCACCAAGGGAGATGGGGTAGCGGCCAGTGAGCCAGGGGTGGTATCCAGCGCTGAAAGGCAGCCGGTGCCGGATGAGCCCATCATTGGCATCATGCCGATACTGCCAATCTTGCCCTATGTGCCCAGTTACGAAGACCGCGCGGTACTGTTGGAGGATGCGGTGTTCTACTGGCACCAGGGGAAAATGCTGCGGGCGCTGTGGGGCAGTTCTCTCTAAGCCGGATGTCTCGCACCGCTGCTTGTTGCGTGGGCCCTCTCATCCAGGCCGGGCACAGGGTCTCCATGGCCCTTTCTCCGCATATTTTTCACACTGCGAAGATTTAGATGGTTTATGCTTGATGACTCCGGGCGGTTGAATTCCTTATTGTTCGAGTACGAGGGTTGAAAATCATGACCAAAAAATCCCCCGCCCCATCGTGCTACTGACAATCAGTGCGAGCAGTGCGAGAACATCCTGTGACGTCAACTTCTCATCCTGCCCCACCAACGGCTCCTGGCATCTGGAGCCGTTGGTGGCGGAATCCCCGTTCTCTTCCCCTGCGCAAAGCCGTGTTCCAGATACATCTGTGGAGCGGCATTGGCCTGGGGCTGTATATCTTCTTCATCAGCATCACCGGCAGTGTGCTTGTCTATCGCAATGAACTCTATGTGTGGGCCACGCCGGAGCCTGGCAGCGGCAACGGTGTGACCTTGGGGATTCGCGTCGTCTCCACCTTGATAGAACTGCACAAGAACCTGCTGGCCGGCACTACCGGACAGATCATCAATGGCTGTGCCGCCCTGGGTGTGATGTTGGTGCTGTTGACGGGATTGGTGCTGTGGTGGCCGGGCATTGGACAATGGCGGCGGGCGCTGACCCTGCGCTGGGG
>JBJHAY010000330.1:0-3935 GCA_050485205.1 Gammaproteobacteria bacterium | reverse complement strand
GTCCAGGCGTGTCAGCAGCGCCTGAATCTGGAGCGGGGAGCTGGTATAAAGCCACCAGGTACCAAAAGTGAGCAGGAAGCCGATGCTGACCGGGAGACGATGCCCCTTCAGCAGCGTGCGCCAGGTCCGCCCCCAGTATTTGCGGACACCCGCCAGTAGCTTCATGAATCGACCCTGTTAAACGCCAGCCCCAACCCGATTTTGCACCGTTTCGCGGCCGCGGCCGCCTCAGTACAGCCCAGCGTGATGCCAGCGGGCATATTCGGTGGGATTATAGCCTTGAACCAGGCACTGACCAGTGCAAACACTGGCTGATACTGTACATCGGCGGGGCCACTCGCTATAGTGCAGCCCCTCGATTACAGCGCGCATGGTCTCTCATGGAAATCTACAAGGCATTTACCTTCGAAGCCGCCCACCGTCTGCCGAACGTGCCGGCGGACCACAAGTGTGCGCGCTTGCATGGCCATTCCTTCCAGGTGGACATCCATGTGGCCGGCCCGCTCGATCCTGAACTGGGCTGGGTCATGGATTTCGCCGACATCAAGCGGGCCTTCAAGCCGATTCTGGCCCAGCTTGATCACTATTATCTGAACGAAATCGAGGGACTGGAAAACCCCACCAGCGAAAATATCGCGCGCTGGATCTGGCAGCGGCTCAAGCCCGTGTTGCCGGCACTGAGTCAGGTGGTGGTGCGGGAAACCTGTACCAGTGGCTGCATCTACAAGGGCGATTGATCATCAGCTGCCGGGAACCCGGTTGCCGGCCACCCAGACCGACCGCAGCGAGCGGCTGTTGTCAATGTTCAGCAAGGGGTCCGCATCCAGGACTATGAAGTCGGCCCAACGTCCCGGCTCCAGCAAACCCACGTCAGTCAGATCCATGCAGTCCGCTGCCACACTGGTGGCGGAGCGGATGATTTGCATGGGTTCCATGCCCGCTTCCGCCATCAGGCTCATTTCCATGTGCTCGAAATAGCCCACCCAGCGGCCATCAAAGGCACCACTGTCGGTACCTAGGGCAATGCGGATACCGGCGTCGTGCAGCAGTTTCAGGTTGTGTTGGGCCATGGCCAGATCGTCCTTGCCCTGTTGGGCATTGGCGGCCATGCGGCTCTGATATTCGGGTTCCAGCAGGAGCTCCACCACACGCTGATCCGCTTCCTTGATGAAGAAGGGGTCGTCGAAAAAGTCGGGCCGGCTTTCATAGACATAGGTGGAAACTTCACGGGTCAGGGTAGGGGTGATGCAGATATCCCGGGCCTGCATCATCTGTATCGATTCGGCGTCCATTTCCTGGTCGCGCACGCTGTGGGCCAGCACGTCCACCTGGCGCCGCAACAGGCCCTTGGTGTCCTCCAGGGTATACATGTGGGCGGCCACCTTCATGCCATTGCGGTGGGCTTCCTCGATCACCACGGCGTAGGCATCCTCCGGCACGTTGCTGTTCTGGACCCTGGTTTTGACCCAGTCAGCCTGCAATTCAACAATTTCACGGATTCCCTGGGCGGCTGCCTCGGGGGTACGAAACTCCTGTACCGGGCCTGCAAGATAGAGCCTGGCCCGATCCAGTTGGGGGTGATCCTGGCTGTTGCGCAGACGCACATGGCGAATGTCCTCGCCGCCCAGGCTGACCACGGTGGTGACGCCATAACGGGCAGAGGTGAGCAGTTTGCCCTCGGTGTCAGTGCCAACATGGCCATGGGCATTGATGAGCCCAGGCATGACGATAGCGCCTTCCAGGTCGATGACGTCGGCTTCCTCCGGCACACTGACAGCCTCAGCCGTCCCCACCGCCTGCAGGCGGCCATCGCGCACCACCATGACCCCATTGGCAATGGGAGCGCTGCCGCTGCCGTCGATAATCCTGGCATTGGTGAAGGCCTTCAATTGCGCCTGGGCTTGCAGGGGCATGCAGAGGACGGCGAGCAGTCCAAGGACAAAGCTGGAGCGGGAAGGATTCGATAGATGCATGAAGTACCTCCTGGATAATCTGGTCATAGAGGGTAAGATGGATTTGGGTTAATCTTACAGGAACCAGAGCTGGGGGTCATGCCATTTGACTAATTAATAAAAATCATTTAGTTAAATTAATAATTTGATGTTATTTCTATATTTTGCGTAAGAGCTCAGGTGCCGGTGCCGCGCTTCAGCGGTCAATCAGCGAACCCCAATCGATGCACGTGGAGCATCTTTTCCACAGGTTAATCATTTCTTCATATTAAGGTTGTAACTTGATGAAAAATAGAGATAAGGACGACGCCATGAAAAGCCCGTTAGCACTCATGTTATCAAGTCTGACCCTTCTGCTGAGTGGCCCCGTCGTTGCCCAGGAAAAAGTGGTGATTGCCCACCGTGGCGCCAGCGGCTACCTGCCTGAACATACCCTTGAGGCCAAGGCCATGGCCCATGCCCAGGGTGCCCATTATCTCGAACAAGACGTGGTCATGACCCGCGATGATCAATTGGTGGTCCTGCATGACCTGACCCTGGAGCGTACCACTGACGTGGCCGACAAATTTCCCGGAAGGGCCCGGGAGGACGGACGCTTCTACGTGATCGACTTCAGTCTCGAAGAATTGCGCCAGTTGAGAGTCAGCGAGGCCCGTATTGTCACACCTCTTGGACGGGTCCCAGCATTTCCGGGACGCTTTCCCATCGACAGCGGCAATTTCCGCATCAACACCCTGGCTGAGGAAATCGCCCTGACCCAGGGACTCAACCGTACCACTGGCCGTGAGGCGGGCATCTATCCCGAGTTGAAGGCGCCATGGTTTCATCACCAGGAAGGCAAGGATCTGGCACGGGCGGTGCTGGAGGAACTCAGGCGGTTCGGCTACACCAACAAGGACTCCGGGGTGTTCCTGCAAACCTTCGACTACCATGAACTGAAGCGGGTCAAGGAGGAATTGCTGCCGGCCATGGACATGGATATTCCCCTGGTGCAGTTGGTGGCGGAAAACAGCTGGGGCGAGACTTTTGAACGGGTCGGGGATGGCACCTGGCAGCCCTATGATTACGGCTGGATGCACGAAGCCGAAGGCATGGCCACCCTGGCCCGTCATGCCGATGGCGTTGGGCCTGCCATGAACATGGTGGTGGAGGAAATTCAGGAGGCACCCGGTTGGCGCGTGACTCCTCTGGTGGAACGGGCCCATGCCGCTGGCATGGTGGTGCATCCCTACACCTTCCGGCTCGATGCCGGCCGCATCCCCGGCTACGCCGGCGGAGATTTCGACCGCCTGCTGGAAATTTTCCTGCGCGAGGCCAATGTCGACGGCATCTTCACCGACTTCCCCGACCGTGCCCTCTACTTTCTGGCCCAACCCCTGTAGGAGCAGCCCTGCTTGCGGCCAGTGGTTCTGGCTGGCTGCAGTGGTACGGGCTTTGTTTGTTACTCAATGGTACTTGGGTTCTTCCATGTTCTGTGGCTTGTGCTGTGATGCCCGTTTTGTGGGTTGTGCTGAGGTGCCCGTTTGTGGGTTGTGCTGAGGTGCCCGTTTGTGGGTTGTGCTGAGAGGTAAGTGTGGTGGCTTATGCTGTGATGCAAGTTTAGTGGCTGGGGCCGAGTCCCGGGTAGGGCCGTTCGGGGACGCATCGAGCACATCCCTGTGAGCTCGGATGAGGCCATCCATGGCCTCATACGCCCCTCTCGTCCCTACCCGGGACTCAGCCTTCCAGCTTCAGTGCTGTTGCCAGCCAGTTGGCGTAGCTGGCAGTTGCACTTGGGTGGATTTATTTCTTGATTGAGCTCAGCATTCGAATTGTGCGCAACACTCCCCGAATCCACAGACCAGGTTTTCCCTCGCAGCACCCACCAATATCGTAAGCCAGGGAGCGGTCCCCCCTTCCCCCCGCTTTGAAGCGTTTTCCCGGGCGTCGTCAGGACGGAAACGAGCGAGGACTGTCTGAGGAGCGCAGCGACGAGTTCCGCAG
>JBJHAY010000329.1:0-3944 GCA_050485205.1 Gammaproteobacteria bacterium | reverse complement strand
CCAGCATCGCCGCGTACCTGGTGATGCTCGGCAATCTGTGAACCATAATCGATGGGCATCGACCAGCCGGCAAAATCCACCAGCCTGGCACCCGCCTCCATGTGCTTCTGGTGAAGCACGGTTTTATTCAATTCCATAACGCTCCTGAGTCAATTCAACCTGCTTGTGCAATCCTATTGAAATACGTGCAAAAGCAATGCCTGTTTTGTAATTTCATGCCGGGAAAATTGGGTGTCCAAGCCAAGCATACTCCTGATCGCATTGACGAAAAACCGCCAAAACGAAAGCCCGAGCTAATCGTTGCCGAGTAACCCGGGCTCCGCCATCATCAACACTTGCTGCAATAATGCTATCTGACAGGGGGGTAGGGAATGCCCAACTGCTCCAGATAAGTATCGAAACGGGAGGGATCGTAGTAGAACTTTTCCATTTCCGGCCGCAGTTGATCCATCAATTCCTGATTCAAATGAATCGCGGGTGTATCTTCAGCACTCAATACAGGGTCATAGCTCATGCCCTGCAATTGCTCGTTGTAGAAGTAATTCTTGGCATCCGCCAGCATCTGCTCATCCATCAGCAAGTCCAGCACCGTCATGGCAACTGCCTTGGCACCTGCCACAGCGCCCTTGTGGGCGATGGGAGTTGCCATGGCCATGGCGGCAGTAATGTGGTGGCCGATGGTACCCTGCACATTGGAAGGGAAGCGGATAGTGATGGTGGGCACTGTCCACATGATGTCACCGATGTCGTCAGAGCCGCCACCCATGGAGGGGCCACGGGTATCGGGTGTCGACAATGGGCTGGGCTCGTTGCGCAGGGGTTCCGCCGGTGTATTCATGTAGGGCACAAAGGAGGACTTGGTGCCCTGTTGCAGGGCGGCGGCAAAACTGCGGTCCGCGTCGGTCCACTGCGGCATGCCCACCAGCTTGATGTTTTCATAGGCGGCTTCCGCCATTGGCTTGTTGCCATGGTTGGGGGCAGCATACCCCAGGATGCGACGGCTCACCGAGGTACCGGTGGCCATGGCGGCGGCCTCTGAGATGGTATTGCCGATTTCGAACAGATTACGGATGGAGGCAAAATCCACATCGCGGAAGTAGTACCACACGGAGGCCTCGCCCGGCACGATGTTGGGCTGGCCACCACCATTGGTAATCACGTAATGGGAACGTTGGGTCAACGGTAAGTGCTCACGCCGATAGTTCCAGGCAATGTTCATGATCTCAACGGCATCCAGGGCGCTGCGTCCATTCCAGGGCGCGCCAGCGGCGTGAGAGGTCTGACCGGTAAAGGTGTATTCCACTGATACCATGCCATTGTTGCCGGAATCACCCCAGGACGTGCTCAGGTCATTGCTGACGTGAGTGAAAATATTGGCGTCCACGCCATCGAATATCCCATCGCGGACGTAAAAGGCCTTGGTGGCCAGCAATTCCTCGGCGACACCAGGCCACAGCATCAGCTGTCCCTTGATACCTCGTGACTCCATGATTTCCTTCACTGACAAGGCCGCCGCGACAATTGCTGGCATGCCGGAGTTGTGCCCCTCGCCATGGCCAGGGGCGCCCTTGATCATGGGCTTGACCTCTGCCATGCCAGGGTATTGCGACAGGCCCAGCAAGCCATCGATATCACTGCCAAGGGCGATCTTGGGACCTTCTCCAGGGGTGCCCCAGGTGGCGGTCCAGGCGGTAGGAATACCCGCGATGCCACGTTCGATCACGAAACCATTGGCCTCCAGAATGCCAGTGATGTACTCGGAAGTACGGAATTCCTGGAATCCTGGCTCGGCGAAACTGAAGATGGAATCCACCATCTCTTGCACCAGCTTGGCATTCTGGTCCACATGGGACGAGGCCAACTGCTTCAGTTCAACAGGCGCCTGGGCATGTGCGCCTGGCGTTTCCAGATGCAGCAATGATGTCACTATCATTGCCGTCAGTAGCTTGACCTTGCCCCCGGTCTTGGTCTTGATCATGTCTCACTCCTCATAGCTCGATAACCTGTGAGTGCTGCTTAGTGGCGATGCGCTCACGAAAACTGCAGTGGCTGCAAATCCCTTGCCAACACGTCTCATCCATCAAAGAAAATGTCAGAATCCAGCGTTCAACCGCCACTGGGTGGCGGGTATGGAATGCCCAACTGTTCCAGATAAGTATCGTAACGACTGGGGTCGTAGTAGAACTGCTCCATTTCCGGTCGCAGTTGCTCCATGATGTCCTGATTGAGGTGTATTGCTGGCACGTCTTCCGGACCCAATACCGGGTCATAACTCATACCGCGCAGTTGCTCATTCTGGAAATAATCCTTGGCTTCCGCCAGCAGCTTCTCATCCATCAGCAGATCCAGCACCGTCATTCCCACCGCCTTGGCGCCAGCGACAGCGCCCTTGTGAGCAATTGGCGTGGCCATCGCCATGGCCGCGGTGATGTGATGACCAATGGTGCCCTGCACATTGGAGGGGAAGCGAATGGTGATGGTGGGAACGGTCCACATGATGTCGCCGATGTCATCAGAGGTACCGCCCATGGCGGGACCACGGCTCTGTGGTGTCGACAAGGGCGGAATCTCGGTTTTCAAGGCTTGCACCGGTGTTGCCATGTAGGGCACAAAGGAAGCCTTGGTGCCCTGTTGCAGGGCGCTGGCAAAGGCAATGTCATCATCCGACCAGCGCGGCATGCCCACCTTGGTAATATTCTCATAAGCAGCTTCGGCCATGGGCCTGTTGCCATGATGAGGTGCCGCATAACCCAGAATACGCCGGCTCACCGTGGTGTCGGTGGCCATGGCAGCGGCCTCGGAAATAGTGTTGCCGACTTCGAACAAATTACGGATGGAGGCAAAGTCCACGTCGCGGAAGTAGTACCATACCGAAGCTTCGCCCGGCACGATGTTGGGCTGACCACCGCCATTGGTGATGACATAGTGTGAGCGCTGCGTCAGCGGCAAATGCTCTCGGCGAAAGTTCCAGGCCACATTCATGATTTCCACCGCGTCCAGGGCACTGCGTCCATTCCAGGGCGCGCCAGCGGCATGGGAGGTCTGGCCGACAAAGGTGTACTCCACCGATACCAATCCGCTGTTGCCACCTGGCCCCCAGGAAGTCCCCAACTCATTACCCACATGGGAAAAGATATTGGCGTCAACGCCGTCGAAGATACCGTCACGAACGAAGAAAGCCTTGGTGGCCAGCAATTCCTCGGCGACCCCCGGCCACAGCATCAATTGTCCCTTGATGCCACGGGCCTCCATGATGTCCTTGACCGCCAGTGCCGCCGCGACCATGGCTGGCATCCCTGAGTTATGGCCCTCGCCATGTCCAGGCGCCCCTCTGATCATTGGCCTGACATCAGTGATTCCTGGATACTGCGACAAGCCCAGCAAGCCATCGATATCGCTGCCAAGGGCGATCTTGGGGCCTTCTCCAGGAGTACCCCAGGTGGCAGTCCAGGCAGTGGGAATCCCGGAAATTCCGCGCTCGATCACGAAGCCATTGGCTTCGAGGATGCCAGTGATATATTCAGACGTGCGGTATTCCTGAAATCCTGGCTCGGCAAAACTGAAAATCGAGTCGACCATTTCCTGCACCAGCTTGGCACGTTGGTCGACGCCGCTGGCCAACAACTGTTTCAACTCGTCCGGCGCCTGGGCAAGACCGTGATCTTCGTCACCCATGATCTCGACGAGGCCGTGGCGATCGGTGATCGCTGCGCCGTGTTCACGCGCCGCCCCGGCACAATCGAGCGGGTCGTGGATATCCCGCTCGCGCCGGAAAGAGACATCCTGAAGCTGCGCCACGACCCGGCCTACATGGAAGTCACGGCATCGCTCTGGGAAGTGCTCGCCCCGAATGTCGGGCTGGAGGATTGATCGATGGCTACTGCAAGCAAAACCCAGATCTGGATTTTCCGAGCCCTGTTCCTCGTCTTCGTGCTGGGTTCATG
>JBJHAY010000328.1:0-3968 GCA_050485205.1 Gammaproteobacteria bacterium | reverse complement strand
AACAAACGCCCACTTCTATTACTTGATTGCTTTCTTAAAGAGCTTCCCGTCAGCGGGAGAGACGCGCATTATACAGATACAATTCCTCGCCACAAGCCCCCCTACCAAATTTTATGAAGAAAATTTAAAGTCAGGGGGAGTACGACTTCCTCCAGTGAGCCTATCGGCTTACCGGCAATAAAGAAAAGCGCCTTACGGCAGGACTGAAGTGATGTAGTACTCTGTACAGTAATAACACTACCACCAAAAATGTATACAGAAAAGCCTCCCCATAGCTGGAGCGTATGATCCAGATCACATGCATGACCGCGAGAATATTGATCAAATAGACAAGCCGATGGAGACGCTTCCAATTCCTTCCCATGCTTCTACGTAGCGAATCGAATGAAGTCAGCCCCAGAGGGACCATCAGAACAAAAGCGGCGAAACCAATCGTGATATAAGGCCTCTCGACAACCTCCCTACCAAGCTCCGTCCACTGCCACTCCAGCAAAAATGCAATAAAAACAAAAAGATGAAGAGACGCATAGAACAATGAAAAAAGGCCCAGCATACGCCTCAGACGCCAGGCATATGGCATATTGAATAGGTAACGGATAGGAGTCAGGGCCAGACCCGCAATAAGCAATTGTATTGCCCAGGTCCCGGTTTCCAATGCCAGAAAACTGGCCGGGTCAGGGCCAAGATAGCTGGTAGCCAATACCGAGTCGGCGTAAACGGCGTAGCAGAGCCATGCCGCCGGCCCAAGGCAAAACATGAATACCAGTGGTTTGATCAGTGATGTCATGAACCTGGATGCTTCGCGGCTGGACCCGCCAGGCACACTAGTAATTGGCCCTCAAATCCATCCCAGCATAAAGGCTAGCCACCTCATCTACATAACCATTGAACATCTGGGTTGGAACTCTATTGGTCGTAAACAGTGTCGACGGCAAGCGCCTCTCCGTCGCCTGACTCCACCGTGGGTGGCTCACTTCCGGATTTACATTGGCATAGAAACCATATTCCTGAGGCTGCAAATCATTCCAACTGGTATTTGGCATATCACGGGTGAAATTGATGCGAACAATCGACTTAATGCTCTTGAAGCCATATTTCCAGGGCACTACCAGCCGGAGAGGAGCTCCATTTTGGGCCGGCAACACATTGCCATAGAGCCCTACTGCCATCAACGTCAACGGATGCATGGCCTCGTCCATCCTCAGCCCCTCCTGGTAAGGCCATTTAATAGTTGCAAAACGGGAACGCTGAGCAGGCATCATCTCAGGGGCCACTATAGTTTGAAACTCCACGAATCGGGCATTGGAAGTGGGCTCAAAGCGCTTGATCAAGTCAGCCAAGGGAAACCCAATCCAGGGCACTACCATTGACCAGGCTTCCACACATCTCAGCCTGTAAATCCGCTCTTCAAAGGCGTGCGGCTTCAAGATGTCTTCAAGATTATAAGTGCCAGGCTTGGCTACCTCACCGGCTATTTCCACAGACCAGGGGTCAGGCTTGAAACTGCCTGAATTACGCGCAGGATCCCCCTTGTCGGTGCCAAATTCATAGAAGTTATTATAGGTGGTCACGTCCTTGTAAGGAGTCAAAGACTCATCAGTATTGAAAGGGGCGCCAGCCGGCACCGGAATCCGATTATCGAACTTTTCCTGCCACCAGGCAGCGCTGGCAGGATTTTCCACATTCACCCGCGCCATTGCTGAAGCCAACTCACGGTCTTCATCCTGAGCAAGGGCTCTGCCTGGCAACATCATGCCCGCCACTGGCATGGCACTGGCAAAAGCCAGATTGACACTGTCACGGATAAATTGCCTGCGGTTTCTGTAGACACTCTCAGGAGTGATTTCAGACGAAGGGATTGGTTTTCCTGTTTTGATCAGCATGGTCCGCCTCTCATTGTCAGTCATTTCTGACGCCAAGCACTCTGGCCGGCGCCAGTGTTTGAATTCATTGGCCCAGGGGCCACAAGCTGCACATATATATGTATTAGATCACCATCACAGGCAGCAGATTTCATCCCTGCTTCATGAGTTCATCTGTCCTGGCTCGGCGCGTCTTGCGGTATTGGTACACCGCCATCACTGGGCCCGATGAAGCATATACGATGGCCATCAAAAACAGGATGATGGGCGGGTTCCAGGATACGATCACAAAGGCCATGATTACCAGCAATATGACAACAAATGGCACCCTGTTGCGAAAATCGACATCCTTGAAGCTATAGTAGCGCACATTCACTACCATCAAGGCACCGGCTGTGGTGGTGATAAGGGCTGCAATCATTGCCACCACTCCGGTAACCTCCACCTCATAATAAACACATGCCCAGACCATGAATACCACTACCCCTGCGGCGGCTGGGCTTGCCAGGCCGAC
The DNA here is from genome assembly GCA_050485205.1 of Gammaproteobacteria bacterium. Lineage (GTDB taxonomy): Bacteria > Pseudomonadota > Gammaproteobacteria > Pseudomonadales > Pseudohongiellaceae > JAVVEZ01. The sequence continues at coordinate 1,592 of JBJHAY010000328.1, read as the reverse complement.
AAAGTAGCGCTTATCCGTGGTGCCCAGCTGAACATTGAACCTGGCAAGCCTTAATGCTGCACAGGCTACGTAAATAAAGGAAGCAGTCCATCCAATCTTGCCCAGATCTGACAAAGCCCAACTGAAGCAGATCAGCGCAGGAGCCACTCCAAAGGCCAGCATGTCGGACAAACTGTCATATTCCGCGCCAAAAGCACTCTGGGTATTGGTCAGGCGAGCCACCCGCCCATCCAAGCCATCAAGCACCATGGCAACGACGATGGCAACACAGGCACTTCTGAAATCGCCACTCATACCCAATATCACGGCATAAAAGCCTGCGAACAAGGCGCCTGTAGTCAGTGAGTTGGGAAGCAGAAAAATACCCCGGCGGCGAACCTTGCGGCCATCCTCGGAAACTTCCTCTTCGTGATCGTCAATCAGCAACAGGGATTCACTCTGTGCCGGTTCTCCCCCATCCACAGCATCCATTGATTCAGGTTCCGCCGAGGCATTCTGTTGTCGACCGCCAGGCTCCTGCTCTTCGTTACTGCTCATTTTCTAAACTCCAGTGTTGATTCCTTCCCCGCAACTGCCAGTGACCATGGATGGGCCAATGCATAAGCAGACTGCCAATGTCGAAACTACCGATACGAAATTCAGTCTGTGCCATTATACCCATGTCAACGGATCAGTTGCCCCTGTTTCCAGCTATGGATGTGCTGGCCAGATCCCAGAATGCCCTGATCAGCGGGTTGGACATCCGGCGTCGCAAGATGCACATACCTACCGCAAAAGGAGGCAACGCCGGCCCACCTTGAAGTATTCGAATACGATCCTGCAAAGGGCTGTTATCCAACACCAACCGCGGCACAACGCCAACTCCAAAGCCCAGACTGACCATGCTGACAATGGCCTCATTCCCTGAAACCTGCGCATAAATCCTCGGCTTGATTCTCTGCTCCCTGAACCAACGATCCACTCTTTCCCTGGCCAATCCAGCCTCTGAGATGATCAAAGGTACCTCATCCCAGGCGATATTCCCTCCCTGGCATCCTGGCAACTCGCCCTGGGTATCGAGATCAGGAGAAATGAACACCAAGGGAGTTTCCGTAATGGTTTGCACCGCCAAGGTTGCGGGATAATGATCAGGTATGGCGGCAATACCAATATCTTCTTTCTCTTCCAGAATTCTCGCTATTGTCATCGCGGTATCGCCGGTATGAAGTTTTATCTCGATCCGAGGGTGTTCGACCCTGAAGCGACTCAACAGATCATATAGAAAGCTATAGCTGGCCGTCACCGAACAATACAGACTGATTTCGCCCTCCAATTGTGATGACTGCTCCGCCAGACCAGCTTTCATCAGCATCCACTGCCCCAAGGTCTGTTCGGCAAACTCCCTGAAAACATGGCCGGCTGGAGTGAGACGGACACAACGATTATCCCGCTCAAATAATGACACTCCCACTTCCTCCTCCAGACGCTTGATGGTTCTGCTGAGACTGGAAGGACTTAAATGGCAGGCTTGACTGGTCAGCCCGAAATGAAAAGTCTTGGTAAGGTGCAGGAACAGTTCGAGCTCCCTTAAAGTCATGGCCCCTCCTTCTTGT
>JBJHAY010000327.1:0-3986 GCA_050485205.1 Gammaproteobacteria bacterium | reverse complement strand
TTCTTGTGGATAGCGTGCCACAACCTTGCATGGGTTTTGTCTGGTGAAAGTAAACCAGCAACCTGTATTATTCAAGCCCGGATTTTCCAGCCCATGCCATTGTGGGTGGGCGGTGGCGGAGTGAACGTCTTCATGAGTGCCAAACCCTGTGTATTGCTTTTGCATGGATTGTTGTGCGATGCCCGCGTGTGGCAACAACAGAGTGTTGTGCTTGCCGAAGATTTCGACGTGCGCATACCACTGCTGCGTGGCCCCGCTTCCTTCGCCGCCATGGCCACGATGATATTGGCACAAGCTCCCGCCCGATTTCATCTGGTGGGTCATTCCATGGGCGCAAGGGTGGCCTTGGAAATTCTGCGCCAGGCTGGTCCCCGGGTGGACGGGCTGATCCTGATGAGTTTTGGCACTCATCCGGTCGCTGCCGATGAGCCTGCCCGCTATCAGGCCATGCAAACCCTGGCGGAGACTCAGGGCATGAGCGCACTGGCCGAGCACTGGGCCGGGATCATGGTGCCAGGACAAGGCAAGGCTGCCGGCGCCCTGCGTGACTTGATCCGGCAGATGGCGGCGCAATATTGTCTGGCGGATTTTCAATCCCAGGTGCAGGCGGCATTGGCACGACAGGATCAATCACAGGTGCTGGCGAGCCATTCAGGCGCGGTGCTGTTGTTGTGTGGCGAAGAGGATCAATGGAGCCCGCCATCCCAGCATCGGCAGATTCTGGCTGATACTGCCGACGCCAGTCTGGAAGTGGTGTCCGGTGCTGGACATATGCTGCCACTGCAACGCCCCACCGAGGTCTCAGGCCGGATTTCCTCCTGGCTCCAGCAAGGCACTGTCCAGCGCCGGGCGCGCTCCGCCGGCAGTCCGCAAGCCGGTTGATTTCGCCATGCGAAGCGGATAGGCTTCGGTGCAAACAGTCGGCGCCGAGCCAACAATCACAATAATCATTGCGGAGGAGACCGAGTCACCATGAATGCACAAGCCAAGCTTCCCCAACGCCTTCACCACAATGCCTATGTGGCCAAGGATCTGGAAAAAACCCGTCAGTTCTACGAAGACCTGATGGGCATGCCGCTGGTGGCCACCTGGTGCGAAAAAACCGAGTTGTTTGGCAAGGAGCGGGTCTACTGCCACTGCTTCTTTGGACTGGCCGATGACAGCGCCCTGGCCTTCTTTCAGTTCGCCGACGCGGATGATCAGGCGGAGTTCGGACCGGAACTGCCGGTTTCTGGTTTTCGCCATATTGCCTTGAAGGTGGAAAAGGATCATCAACAGTCCCTGCTGCAAAAACTCAAGAACGCCAACTATCCCGAGGACAAGTACTACTTTCTGGATCACGGCTACTGCAATTCCCTCTATGTGCTGGACCCGGACAACATGATCGTGGAGTTCTGCACCGATCATCCAGAGGTGGAAAAAATCAACACCGAGGTGCTTCCCAAGGCTCACAGTGAACTCAAGCGCTGGCTGGCCGGAGATCACACGCCCAACAATGAGGCCTACGTGCGTCATCAGCCGACGTAACAGACTGTTGCCTCGTGGTCCGGCGGCGGATGCCGCCGGGCATGGCATGAATCCTGCTTTAAATCCCTGGTATTGAGCATGACTATCACCAGGGAGCCCAAGCAATGCCATTTTCCCCAAACCGCCAGTTGTACCGGCAGTTTCGTATTTTTTCCTTTCTGTGCCTGTTGACGCTGTCGACGGCAAGCTTGCCACTATCGGCCTTGGCGCAATCCTCAACTATTGCCGCTGCGACCAGTGGCATGTCCCAGCATGATGGCTTCATTCCGTTCTACCACGACACTGCCCAGGGCAGGGTGTTGATGCAGGTGCCGGCATTCGATGAGGATGTGCTGTACTACGTTTCCGCCGCCACCGGTGGTGGTTCGGTGGAACTGAATCTGGATCGTGGCATATTGCGCAGCGTGGTGATTCACTTTCATCGGGCCGGTGGCCGGGTGATGGTGGTGGAGCAGAATCTGCGTTACCGCGCACTTGATGCCAGCGCGGCGCGGGCGGCGAATGTGAAGGATTCATTTCCGGATTCAGTGCTGGCCTCGCTGCCCATAGTGGCAGAGGAGGGTGGTCGTGTGCTGGTGGACGCCACAGGTCTGTTCATGCGCGATGCGGCGGGTTTGGAGGGCAATCTGCGGCGGGCCAACCAGGGGGTTTTCCGCTTTGATTCGGCTCGCAGCGCTTTCTATGAGCCGCGCATGAAGGCCTTCCCGGACAATACCGAAATTGAAACCTTGGTGACCTTCGCGGTGGAAAATCCCGGTGTCGTGGTCAACAACGTGACGCCCGACAGCCGTAGCTTCAGCATCCGCATTCATCATTCCTTCCTGAGAGCGCCGGAGGGTTATCAGCCACGCATGGCCGATCCGCGCATTGGCGTCAGCAGCGTCAACTTCCGTGATTATGGTACCGACTTCGACGATGGCACTCCTGTGTCCTGGGTCACCCGCTGGCGTCTGGAAAAACGTGATCCCAATGCCGCCATCAGTGAGCCGGTGACACCCATCGTGTTCTATCTGGATCCGGCGATACCGGAACCGGTGCGAAGCGCCATGCGCGAAGGCGCGCTGTGGTGGAACCAGGCCTATGAGGCCGCCGGTTTCCGCAATGCCATGCAGGTGCTGGATCCAAGCCCGGACATGGATCCCATGGACATCCGCTATGGCTGGATTCTCTGGATCGATCGTGACGAGCGGGGTTTTTCCAGCGGCGGCACCTTCCGCGATCCCCGCACCGGGGAAATCCTGGGCTCGAAAACCCGCATGGATTCCCACCGCGTCCGCACCATTGGCAATTTCTGGGAAAGCTACATGCCTTTCACCGGCAGCGCCGCCGATCTGGAGGCCATGCCCGCCGGCCAGCGTGACATGGTGCTGCTGCGCCAGGCGCTGCTCACCGCCCATGAACTGGGCCATGCCCTGGGCTTTGGCCATAACTTCGCTTCCAGCATCAATGAGCGTGCCTCGGTGATGGAATATCCCACCCCAAGGGTCAAGGTGGTGGATGGCCGGCTTGATCTCAGTGAGTCGTTTCAGAGCGCCATCGGCCGCTACGACACGTTCATGGTGCGCTATGCCTACACTCTTTTTACACCAGAACAGGAACGGGCCGGCCTGGAAAACATCATCGCGGAAATGCGCGGCGAGAACATTCTCTACGTGCCGGACACTGATCCACGCTGGTCCTGGTATGACGATCGCGCCACCCCCACTGAGTATTTGCGCGAAACCATGGACGCGCGCGACATCATGCTGAGTCAGTATGGCCTCGATAACTTGAAACCGGGAGAGCCGGTGGGAGCCCTGCGGGATTTGCGGCTGTGGATGAGTTACCTGCATCACCGCTGGGCCATCGAGGCAGGCTTGCGTTACATCGGTGGGCTTTATCACAACATCGTGGTGAAGGGAGAGGACCTGCCGCCGACGCAGATGATTCCGGCCGGCTTGCAGCGCGAGGTACTGGACTTGCTGATGGAGATCATCAGCCCAGCTCAACTGCTGCTGCCGGAGTCCTTGCTGAGCCTGCTGACCCCTCATCCCGGCGTCAACCTGGAGGACATGTCCGGGGATTACGCCTTCGACCATTTGCAGGCGGCGCGCATCATTGCCGGTCTTGTACTGGAACCCTTGCTGGAGCCTGAACGGGCCGCGCGCATGGTGGCCCTGGCTGACCGCGACCCTGGCACCCTGGGGCTGCCGGAATTGATCGACACCGTATTGCGGCATACCTGGGAAGCGCCCCGTGACCGCGAGCCGAGGCATGCCTCCCTGCGCCGGGTGACTCAGGGTGTGGCCCTGGAATCCCTGATGATTCTGGGAGGCCACCAGCAAACTTCCCCGGAAGCCAGGGCCTTTGTTCTGGACAAATTGGCGCAACTTGGGCAGAATCTCGCCGCCCGTCGCGACAGCGATCCTCTGACGCAGGCTTTCTATCGCCAGAGTGCCCGCGACATTGCCCGTTACCTG